>JAPKCP010000288.1 GCA_028822885.1 Yoonia sp.
CCTGCGATGCGAAGCGCGTGTCCTTGATTTTCAAGTGAGGCCAATGCACTCGTGAAGTGACGCACCGAGTGTAGACTACAAAAATAGATAACAAAATATACCAGTGGCGACAGACACGCCGCTGCAATCCAGATGATGCCTTGTTCAACAGTTGCTTTTGTCCGGCATGTAGGGCGCACGATGGTGAGACTGACGAATAAAATTAGCGCGACTCCACCAGCAATAGCGAGGGATAGCGCGGCAAGGTTGGCTGCTGGCTCTGGTGCTAGATAGGCGAATATAACAGCCACTTCATCTTGCCAAAATAATGCGGGTGCCCCAACCGTTGCGACGCCACCTGTGTTTCGCAAGAGAATTTCTGCGTCGTCCCAATCGCTTGAAAAATGGAATGCTGAATAGATCAGAAATCCAAATAATGCAGGTCCGGGAAACAAGTTCCAAAAACCTATGACTAGCAAAGTCAGACCTATATACGCACCGATAAAACCGGCTTTGCCTTTCCATCCAACCAATGGCCAAAGCGCCTGCGCAATAGATAGATCAAGCGCACCATGTGGCAGCCCAAGAATTGCGACGGCTGGAACCAACATAAAAAGTTGCGCCATAAGATCAGGTTGAAAAAGCAGGTTCACAAAAGTCATGACGATTGCAGTCACGGCAAAAATCCACGTTTGCCATACTGGAGTGTTAATCATTTTGGAAACACCGCTGCCTGCAAAAATGGGAGCGGGGGCAAAGACGCCATGACCGAAAGCCGATCAGCCGCACGCGTTGACCCCGATAGAAACCGTTCGAGTCTGTCGGGCGGTGCATTGCTAAACAGCTTTTCAAAAAGGGCGGGGCCGTCCGCAGGGTTGCTAGTCAAAACTTGTAAGAATACGCGATCCATAAATTGTGTCACCTTTCCATCCAACGCAATATTTGGATCGCGCCCATTGATCAGTGCTGCAGCAATATGATCTGCCTGTTCTTGTATCCGCAAAAATGCGTATCCGGTGGATGGTCTTGCGGCCCCACCACCAAGACCCATACGAATAATCCCTTCTGGGACGGGGTCTCTAAAACTCGCCTCCATTGGAAGCGCGCCTGCCTCTGTGCGAAGGATCTCTATTTGACCTGCGTCAAGCGCATCTATCTCTGCATCGAGCCATTCGGTGAATACCTTATGACCCGGGTTTTGAGGGGCAAATGAGGTGACTTCGATCAAGGCCTGATCAGCCGCAAACGGCAGAATATATACAAAGTCGACACCCATGCTGCGCGCCTTACGAAAGCTCATAAGCTGGACAACGTTGGGATTGAAAATTGGCCGCTCAGTTTTGATCTCGCGACCCAAGAAGAATTGCCCATAGGTTGGGACGCGCTGCGGTGGTCGCGTATCCACGACGGTTGTGGCGGTGACGGCACCTTTCGTCGTGTTGATATGCCATCCATTGTTCATCTTCACGATGTCTTTTGCGGACACGCCAAGCGACAGCGAAGTTTTACTGCTAACGGCAATTTGGTCGCAGGCTTGGGTATAAAACGCCCCGGATTCGACCGTCTGATAGCGCAAATGCGATGACGTGCGTGTAGTTTGCCCATGCACACCCGCAATGGTCCATGATGTCCATTCTTTGCGCACGCAATCTTGAAAAGGATCAGCGCGTGTCCGCCAAAAGCTCCAGGTGCGGTCGTTTTCGTATGTGCTGCGTGGTTCAATCACACGCACGGAAAGATTGCTTTGTGCCAATCGCACTGCAAGGCTTAACCCCGCGCAACCGCCACCCAAAATTGCAACATCAACATCAGGCACTTGCATGATCGGGGCTATCAACAAATTTGCGTTTATGTACAAATTCAGCAAGGACAGCGCTCAATGCCAAACTGACTTTGCGCCGCGTCGGGACAAAGGCGCGGCCTGCAAGTGGCTGATAATTGCGGTGACGCAACTGCGTACCAATACCCTGATACATCGCCGCAGCAGACGCCACGGCAAGACGCAAACGAAACGGAAGTGCAGCAAGCGCTGATCGTCCTGATACATAAAGATCATCCGCTTGATTAAGAAGGTCGGCCATCGTGGCTTCGGCCGCCGCAATGGCGTCTAGATCACCCGTGGCAATTTCTTTTGGCGAATGCGGACATTGTGTATGTGGCAAATACCGACGTCCGATGCGCGCATCTTCTGCGACATCGCGGCATATATTCGTAAGCTGCATCGCCTTGCCAAGATCAGCTGCTTTGGCATGATATGCTTCGCCTACGTTGAAAAGTGAACAGATCATCACACCAACGGTTCCCGCGACTCCCATGCAATAGGTATCCAGCGCGGCACGATCAGCGATGCACGTATTTTCCGTATCAGCAACGGCAGTACGCACCAATTCGGCCAAAGCTGCCAATCCAAGCGGCTGGCCCTTGAACAAATTATGTGCCTCAATCGCAAGCGGATCACGCGGATTGGGCCTTAACAGATCATCATAAACCTTTTGCAATTTGTCTTGCCCAATAGGCCCACCAATTTCGTCGGCAATATCGTCGATTGTACGACACAAAGCATACAAACGGGCAACAAGCAGACGGTCGCGCTTGGCCAGAAAACGGGCCGCAGGTGCGAAACTGCGGGCGTGATACGCCATGATTGCTTCGGGGGTCATGCGACTGGTTCCGCGATGGGGACAAGCGTTTCTAACACCTTGGCTGATGACACAACGCCCGGCAGTCCTGCGCCTGGATGGGTGCCAGAACCTACGAAATACAAGTCGCGCACACCTTCTCCTCGGTTGTGATACCTGAACCATGCCGATTGCGTAAAGAACGGCGCCAAGGAAAATCCAGCGCCGTCAACGGATAGATAATCATTGCTGAAATCTTCGGGTGTCATCGCAAATTCGGCAGTGATGTGGTCGGTCAATCTTGGCAACATCGTATCTTCCAAAGCCGCAACAATCCGGTCACGTAGCTTGGGGCCTTCGACCGCCCAGTCCTGACCACCAGCTAAATTTGGCACGGGACAAAGCACATAAAAGCTATCGCAACCGTCAGGCGCAAAGCTGGGGTCAGTCGCTGTGGGGCGGTGCACATACAATGAAAAATCATCGGCTAGTTTCTTATTCTTGAAAATATCCCGCAGCAATTCTTTGTACCGCTCCCCAAACCAGACTGTGTGATGGGCGACATCGGGGTAGGCTTTTGTCGTACCAAAATACAAGACATACAGACCCATCGACAATCTTGCGGCCTTGGTTCGAACTTTGACCAACGGTGATATTTGCGACTGCGGCAGCATGTTCTTGTACACGTGCATTGGGTCCATATTCGACACGACCACATCTGCATCGATGTCTTCACCCGTTTCCAAGACAACGCCAGATGCGCGACCATCGTGGACTTTGATCTGCGCAATCGTAGTGTTGAGCGAAATGGTAATGCCTTCTTCGCGCATCAGCCGCTCAAACGCATCCACAAGCGCGCCTGTGCCACCCATTGCGAACCAAACGCCGTGTTCGCGTTCAAGATGATTGATCATCCCATAGATAGCGGTTGTCGAAAACGGGTTGCCCCCCAACAAAAGCGGTTGGATTGAAAATGCACGACGCAGTTTGTCATGCTTGAGGTGGCGCGACACCATCGACCAAACACTTTCATAGGACCGCAGCCGCAGCAGATCAGGGATCTGTTTGATCATGAACGCAGGTTTGTGAAACGGCACCGCAGATAGTTTGGTAAAGCCGACATCATAAATGCGCTTAGACCACGCGGCCATACGCCGATATCCAGCCACGTCATCTGGTGAAATACGCGCAATTTCAGCCTCTGTATCTGAATCAGTTGGGCCGTAATCGAATGTTTCACCATCATGGTATTGGAAACGGTACCAAGGCTTAGGTTCCACCAAGGTCACATAATCTGAGAGCCTTTTACCGAATAACCCAAACAGTTCCTCGAATAGATGTGGGGCGGTCAGGACTGTGGGTCCGGCATCATGGCGGTAGCCGTCTTTTTCAAAAACTTGCCCACGACCGCCAAGGCGTGCACACCGATCAATCAAATGCACATCGTATCCCTT
>JAPKCP010000289.1 GCA_028822885.1 Yoonia sp.
TCTTGCATCAGACCAACAGATGCGTAGATCAGAGGGGCCAGTACCTTTGTCATCACTGTACCGCCTTTCATCACAAGCAAAGCTGTGACGCGTCTGTCACCAATAAAATACCTAGATTCGCAGGCAATGTCCTAGGCGTCCCATCGGGAAATTCGCTAACAGGGCCATCGCCGCGAGATACAGGGACGGTCAGGAAAGCACCACCCATGTCAGAGAGATTCGCGGTAATCTTATCTTCGGAGAACAGGCTTTGGGCTGCCATCAGGCGCTGGAGTTCTTCGCGCTTCCACACCGCGGCGACCGTAACCAACACTACAACACAAAGTGCAGAGACGCTTATAATATTCCACATGCACTGCCTCCTTTTAGATAATGGTGCGCCCAAGGGCTTCTTCAGCTCAACGTTAGTCTCACTTAAAGCGATCCATCAGTTTTTGCATTTGGGACCGCGTGTCCTCCGGTTCGACGGCAGGAGGTGCGCCGGTAGCCTTAGTCTTTGGTTTGCTCGTTGATGACCGTGGGGGGGTGACGCGTAGCGCTACTGCGTTCAAAAATTTACCACTTTCATCTGCGCATAACTTCTCAATTCCGTCAGAAATCCCGCGCAACACATCTTCCAACCAATCTTGGTCTACCTTTGCAAAGTCGCGCAGCACAAATCCAGGGACTGCATCCTTATGACCGGGATGCCCGACACCCAACCGAACGCGATCATAGTCAGGGCCGAGATGGCCATGAATTGAGCGCAAGCCATTGTGACCAGCGTGTCCACCACCGGTTTTTACGCGGACCTTTGCTGGGGCGAGGTCAATTTCGTCGTGGAAGACGATCACGTCAGCAGGGTCGAGCTTATGAAACCGCATCGCTTCACCAACTGACTGGCCCGAGAGGTTCATGAAAGTCTCAGGCTTGAGAAGGATGACCTTGTCGGACCCCATGCGGCCTTCGCTGACCTGACCTTGGAATTTGGACCGCCACGGGCTGAACCCATGATCAGCCGCGATACGATCAACAGCCATAAAGCCAATGTTATGACGGTTGCCCGCGTATTTACTGCCCGGATTACCAAGGCCTACGATAAGTTTCATGGTGGTCTTGTAGGCGCTGGGTTGGGGGGGCTCAAGCCCGATGACACGATGGTTGTGTAGCGGGATAGGATGAAAGCCTTTGGCGGGGTTCTAGAGAAACCCAAAAACGCTGGGCGTGGTGGTCATAAAAAAGGGCGCCCACTTGGGACGCCCTTAAATTTGGTCAGATGGAGGGAAGATTACTCTTCGCCGCCCTCTTCTGCGGGTGCTGCAACGACTTCATCGTCGTCGTCGCTCGCGCTCACTGTTTTCGGAGCCGAGATGGCAGCGATTGTGAATTCACGGTCGATAACAGGCTTAGAGCCTTCTGGCCAAGTCACCATTTCAGACGTGATAACGTCACCGATGTTGGCTGCGGACAGGTCGATGTCGACGCTTTCCGGGATGTTGTTGGCTGTCACGCGCAGTTCAACTTCAGTCCGGTTGATTGTCAGCATGCCGCCAGCAGGGGCGTAAGGTGCTGTTTCAGCGTTCAGGAAGTTCACGTTAACAAACAGGTTAACCTGTGATGTCTGACGCAAACGCATAAAGTCGACGTGCAGTGGCAGGTCTTTCACAACGTCACGCTGAACGCCGCGGCAGATAACGCGAACGTCTTCCATGCCTTCGACCTTCAAGTTGAACAAAGTTGCCAAGAAACGGCCCTTACGCAGGCGTACGAGCAGCTTGTTAAAGTCGAGGTTGATCGCAACCGGGTCAGACCCGCCGCCATAAACAACACCCGGTACGAGGCCTGCACGACGCGCAGTGCGAGCGGCCCCCTTGCCTGTCCCCGCGCGAGCCGTAGCTTCGAGATCTGGAATGTTTCCAGCCATTTGAATTCTCCAAAGTAATAATGGGACCGCCCTCCAAGGGTGTGCGGCCCGGTGAAGTCCGCGTCATAGGGGGGAATCGCCTGTTTGTGAAGGGGTTTTGCGATCTTGAGGCTGTGAGAACAGGTAGTCGCTTGGATACACTGCTGCTATCCTTGCGTCACGGGACGTGTGTTGTGGCTACAACGCTTCATAGTGTGGGGCAAATGGCATTCTACATAGCGTCAAGAATTACGACTTGATCTATTGCAGATGCAGTGGCACGGAATAGAAATGTCTATTTTGAACGCACTTTACATCTCGCGCCGCCCCGCTGCAGCATTCGTGATCGTTGGCCTTTTTTGGGGGTGCTTTGCAGCCTATGTTCCCGTCATTAAGGACCAATTAGGCGCAAGCGACGGTCTGTTTGGGTTGCTCTTGCTTGGCTCTGCAACTGGGTTAGTTTCAGCGATGTGGATTGCACCGCGTGCCGACAAGGTGCTTGGCGCGCGCGGGATGCAGGTCGGCACTGTGTTCTTGGCTCTCGTTTGGTTGATACCGGTGCAAATGACGACGCCAATATTGTTTGCAATCACGCTTGGCTTTGTTGGGCTGTCATCGGGACTGCTTGACGTGGTCATGAACGCGCGGGTGTCAGAACTTGAGGCAAAACACGACCGACCCTTGATGAACGCGAACCATGCGATGTTTTCGGTGGCTTACGCAGTTGCGGCGGTGATCACTGGTTTCGCGCGCGAAGCAGGAATGCCACCAACGCCTGTTTTTGCGGGGTTTGGCATCGTTGCTCTGTTGCTTCTCCCTCTGTTGAAGATGGACGTCACTTATGTCGAAGCCGAAGATGGCCATGACGGCAAATACCCACTTTGGCCAATCGTTCTGTGCGGCACGATTGTCCTGATGGCGTTTATGTCAGAGGCTACAGTTGAGGCGTGGTCGGCATTGCATGTTGAACGCACTTTGGGTGGTGGCGCTGCTGAGGGCGCGCTAGGCCCAGCGATGCTTGGCTTTACGATGGCCTTTGGGCGTTTCTCTGGCCAAGTCATGGCAGAAAAGTTCCGCGAGACACAGGTGATCATCGTTGCGTCGCTCGTATCCGCAGTCGGGGCAATTATCGTCGCCGCCGCACCAACACCGCTGATGGCTTATGTAGGTTTTGGCACGCTTGGGCTGGGCGTATCCGTAATAGGCCCGATGGGCCTCGCGCTCGTTGGTAAAGTGGTGGCGCCACATTTACGGACCGAAGCCATTAGTCGCTGCGCTGTCATTGGTTTCTCAGGCTTCTTCTTTGCACCAATGTTGATGGGGCTGATTTCAGAATCCTATGGTCTTCGGGTGGCCTTCGCATGTGTCTCGATTTTGCTTATCGCTGCCGCGCCACTTGCAATGCTCGCAGCGCGACTACCACGGCAGGTGAAAAAGGCTTAAGCCCAATCGCCTGAGAAATCTTTGGGAACAAGCAGGATATCCTTGTCCACCTCGTTCACATCACGGTGCCCACAGAACGCCATGGTATAGTCGAGTTCTTTGTGGATCACCTCAAGCGCTGTCGTCACGCCAGCCTCACCCATTGCGCCAAGGCCGTGCACAAACGCGCGGCCGATGTATGTGCCCTTAGCGCCAAGTGCGATGGCCTTAAGGACGTCCTGACCAGAGCGAATACCACTATCAAAATGCACTTCAATCTTGTGGCCCACAGCATCGACAATCTGTTCCAACATACGAATCGACGACAACGCGCCATCCAACTGACGACCGCCGTGATTAGATACGATAATTGCAGCAGCACCTAGATCAGCGGCCTTCTTCGCATCTTCTACATCCAGAATCCCTTTCAGGATCACTGGGCCGTCCCACATCTTGATCAGCTCTGCGACGCGGTCCCAGTTAAGCGATGGATCAAATGCCTCAGCCGTCCATGTGGCAAGTGACGACGGATCGGACACCTCTTTCGCGTGACCAACGATGTTCCCAAAGAACCGGCGTTTGGTCTGGAGCATTTCAAGCCCCCACGTCCATTTAGTCGCGAGATCAGCAATGGTTTTCGCGGTAAACTTAGGTGGGGCGGTCAGGCCGTTTTTCAGGTCCTTGTGCCGCTGACCCATGATTTGCAGATCAAGCGTGATCATAATCGCGGAACACTTCGCAGCCTT
>JAPKCP010000290.1 GCA_028822885.1 Yoonia sp.
GATCTGGTTGCAGCCCTGCGATCCCACAACCGCGCCGTCTTGCAAGCCCCACCGGGTGCCGGCAAAACATCCCGCGTGCCCCTCGCCATGCTCGAAGCCAAAATCACGCCCGGCAAAATTATCATGCTGGAACCTCGACGCCTCGCGGCACGCGCTGCAGCTGAACGCTTAGCTGATCAGCTAAGTGAAAAGCCCGGCCAAACTGTCGGTTACCGCATGCGCGGCGCAAGCGTTGCAGGCGCAAAGATTGAGGTCGTCACCGAAGGCATCCTGACCCGCATGATCCAATCCGACCCAGAACTGCCGGGAATCGGTGCGATCATCTTCGACGAATTCCATGAACGATCTCTTAACGCTGATCTCGGCCTCGCTTTCGTGTGGGAGATTGCGCAAGTTCTGCGCCCTGACCTGCACGTCGTCGTCATGTCAGCAACGCTCGATGCAGACCCAGTCGCCGCCATGCTCAACGATGCGCCCATCATTACCTCCGAAGGCCGCACATTTCCCGTCACACGCCACTACCTGCCAAAAGCACTACCGCCCAAAACCCGCATCGCGCATGCAACCGCCGACATGATCCACGACATCGCCCCAAAATCTAAAGGCGGCATCCTCGTTTTCCTTCCAGGGGAAGGCGAAATCAGAGAGGTCGCTAAACGTCTCAACCTCCCCGACGACCACCAAATTCGCCCACTTTTTGGGGCAATGCCCTTCAAAGACCAACGCGCAGCAATTGCCCCAGTCACACACGGACGAAAAATCGTCCTCGCAACATCTATCGCAGAAACCTCACTCACGATCGAAGATATCACGGTCGTCATCGACGCAGGCCGCGCCCGCCGCTCACGCTTCGATCCAAATTCCGGCATGTCACGTCTTGTCACAGAAAAAGTCAGCCGGGCTGAAGCCACCCAACGCGCAGGCCGCGCAGGCCGCGTAGCGCCGGGCGACGCCTACGCGCTCTGGACTAAGGGCGAAGACGGAGCCCTCACAGCCTTCCCACCCGCAGGCATCGAAATCGAAGACCTCGCGCCCCTCGCGCTTGAACTCGATGTCTGGGGCAGCGACGACCTGTCCTTTTTGACACCACCGCCCCCCGGCCCACTCGCTGAAGCACGGGATTTACTGTGCACGCTTGGTGCACGCACGGCACACGGCAAAATCACCGCCCATGGCCGTAAACTCGCTGCCCTCCCGGTGCACCCCCGCCTTGGCCATATGCTCCTGACAGCTGGCCGCCAAGCAGCGCCCGCTGCAGCGCTCCTCTCAAACCGCGACCCAATCCGGGGTGCACCCGCGGACCTCACCCTGCGCATCAAAGCCCTCAAAGGCCATTACGACGGCCCTGGCCAAATCAATCACGCTGCTCTCCAACAAATCAAAACTGACATCCCGCGTCTTTCCAAAAATCTTCCTGAAAAACCACCCTTGGACCTCGCGGCACAACTCGCCCTCGCCTACCCCGACCGGATCGGCTTGCGGCGCAAAGGCGACGCCCCCCGCTACGTCCTTTCGGGTGGTAAAGGGGCCATCTTCAACGTCGAAGATACCCTCGCAGGCCAACGCCTCATCGTGGCAACCGACCTTGATGGCGACACGCGTGAAGCCAAAATCAGACAAGCCGTAGCAATAGACGAAGCCACCCTACGCACCCTCTACCCCACTGAAATCACGTGGAAAAACATCTGTATTTGGTCCAAACGCGACGGCAAAGTTCTCACCCGCAAGCAAGAAACATTTGGCGCACTTATTCTCGACGACCGCATATGGACCGATCCTGACCCAGACACCGTAGCCGCTGCAATGTGCGACGGCATCCAACAGCTTGGCTTGCGCCTATCACCAGCAGCAAACCGGTTCCGCGCACGGGTCGCCCTTGTGCAATCTACAGACCCGTCACTGCCAGATATGGACGACGAAACGCTGTTAGAAACGCTCCACGATTGGCTACAACCCCACCTGCAAGGCGTCAAAACGACAGCAGATTGGAAAAGTTTCGACTGCCTACCAGCACTGCGCGCCATGCTCGACTGGAGCCAAATGCAAAGGCTCGACGACGCAGCCCCACCACATTTCACAACGCCAATGAACCGTAAAACCCCCATCGACTATGACGGGGAGGCACCGGGAATCACACTGCGCCTTCAAGAACTTTTCGGCGTCACACGCCATCCCACAGTCGGCAAAACACCACTACGGATCACGCTTCTCTCGCCAGGGCAAAAACCCGTGCAAGTGACAACAGACCTACCCGGCTTCTGGGCCACATCCTACACAGACGTGCGCAAAGACATGCGGGGGCGTTATCCGCGCCACCCTTGGCCCGAAGACCCAACACAAGCCGACCCAACCCTAAGGGTGAAACCGCGCGGCACTTAGCACGTCACTTTGACGTCTTTGGTTTTCTCTAAATCCTGGGGAGGTCTGGAGGGGCGAAGCCCCTCCGGCGGCGCGACGCCGCACAGCTGCGGCGCAAAACCTCAAATACCCAAACAATGCCGCATAATCGCTTTCTGGGCATGCAATCGGTTCTCGGCCTCATCGAAAATCACCGAATGCGCCCCGTCCATAACACTACTCGTTGCCTCATCATCACGGTGCGCAGGCAGGCAATGCATGAACAGCGAATCCGGTTTCGCCTTTGCCATCAAAGCATCATTGACCTGATAGCCACGCAATTGATTGTGACGCCGCTCACGGGCAGATTGCGGATCGTGCATCGACACCCATGTATCGGTCACAACCAAATCTGCGCCCGCGACGGCTTCGTTCGGATCACGCACAATCGTGTAAAGACCATCAAGTGCCGCTTCGGGATCCAACGTCGGTGGGCCAGTGAACACCAATTCAAACTCAAATTGCTTGGCCGCATGTGCGAAACTTGCAAAAACGTTGTTGCCATCACCCGACCAGACCACTTTTTTACCTTTGATCGAACCATTATGTTCTTCAAAGGTCATGATATCCGCCATGATTTGACACGGGTGCGTGCGGTTCGTCAGACCATTAATCACAGGAACAGTCGCGTGTTCCGCCATATCAAGCAGCGTCTGCTCTTCAAACGTTCGGATCATAATCAAATCAACATAGCGCGACAAAACACGTGCCGTATCCGCGATCGTCTCACCATGGCCCAACTGCATATCAGCACCCGACAAGACCAACGTCTGGCCACCCAACTGACGCACACCAACGTCAAAGCTCACGCGTGTTCGCGTCGACGGCTTCTCAAAAATCAAAGCGACCATGTGATTGGCAAGCGGTGTGTCCGTGTCCGGCGTCCCCTTCGGCATGCCTTTGCGGGCGGTCTTCATGATTTTCGCTTGGTCGATGATCTTATGCAGATCAGCCGGGTCGGTTGTGTGGATGTCGAGGAAATGTGTCATAGCGGTCTCTCAATTGCGAGGCAGTTGGGGGTTTCACACCCCCAAACCCCCGTGGAGTTGTTCTGGCAAAATGAAGTTAGGAAAGGCTTTGTGCTGTTTTGTTCAGGAGATCGACAGCGATACTGATATCTTCATCAGTGATATTCAAGGCAGGGAGTAGTCGGATCACATTATCTGCTGCAGGCACCGTAATAACCCCGTTCGCGTAGCCTGCATTCACCACATCAATATTTGTCGCTTTGCATTTGATCCCAAGCATCAAACCTGACCCGCGCACACTGTCAAAAACATCCGGGTTACTTGCCACCAGACCTTCTAGCTTTTGACGCAGCAAGCCTGCTTTTCGGTTCACCTCAGCGAGGAATGCATCGCTGCTGACCTCTTCCAACACCGCGCAACCAACAGCGCACCCCAACGGGTTTCCACCATAAGTAGAGCCATGCGTGCCAGCCGTCATACCAGATGCAGCGTTTTCAGTCGCGAGAACGCAGCCCAACGGAAAGCCACCGCCAATGCCTTTTGCGACCATCATAATGTCAGGCGTCACACCGGCCCATTCATGCGCAAACAACTTACCCGTCCGGCCAACGCCACATTGCACCTCATCTAAGATCATCAGAATACCATGCTCATCACACAAATCCCGCAACCCTTTCAGGCAAGC
>JAPKCP010000291.1 GCA_028822885.1 Yoonia sp.
CTATGCAGGGCAAACGTGGGCTGATCATGGGCGTGGCCAATGAACGCTCTATCGCGTGGGGCATTGCCAAGGCGCTCGCGGGTGCAGGTGCTGAGCTTGCGTTTACCTATCAGGGTGATGCGTTTGGCAAGCGGCTAGAGCCTCTCGCCGCCTCTGTCGGGTCTGACTTTATGGTTGATGTGGATGTCACCGATGAGGCGTCAATGGACGCGGCATTCGCGGGTATCAAAGACAAATGGGGCACGATTGATTTTGTGGTCCACGCCATCGCGTTCTCGAACAAGGACGAACTGACTGGGCGGATCATGAACACGACCCGCGATAACTTTGCGACGTCGATGCAGATTTCGTGCTATTCACTGATTGATGTTGCCCGCAGATCCCACGCTTTGATGCCAGACGGCGGCACGATCATGACGTTGACTTACCAGGGTTCAAACCGCGTTACGCCAAACTACAACGTAATGGGTGTGGCCAAGGCAGCGCTCGAATCTGCGGTGCGTTATCTAGCGAACGACCTTGGCCCCGACGGCATCCGCGTTAACGCGATTAGCCCCGGCCCGATGAAAACGCTTGCTGGTGCAGCCATTGGCGGTGCCCGTCGCACCTATAAGCATACTGGTGAGAATGCGCCGCTGCGGTCGAACGCAACATTAGAGGCTGTGGGTGGCACTGCTGTCTACCTTGCTTCTGATGCAGGGGCCTGCACAACCGGCGAGATTATTCGCGTTGATGGCGGATTTCATGTGCTTGGGATGCCGCAAGTCGACAACCTTTGAAGGCTTGCGTTGACGAAAGGTGAGGTATTTACGTGATGTTAGCAAATCAGTTTTAACTTAAAGAGGTTAATGCGTCATTCTTTAGCCAGTATCTATGCCCTGCAGTCCTATCGGCTTGCAGGGCATTAATGTTTCAGAGTCTACGACCTGCTCAGGTTGGCTGAATATCTATTATTTCAATCGCGAACGTCAGGTCCTTACCTGCCAGCGCATGATTGGCGTCCAAAGTTACTTCAGTCTCAGCAACTTCAGTGATGGTCACTGCCATCGACTGACCATTTTCGCCCTGCATCTGCAATTGCGTTCCAATTTCGATCGGAATGTTCTCAGGAAACTGATCACGCGGCACAGCTTGACGGTTTTCCACATTTACCTCGCCGTACGCCTCAAGACACGGCACGTTCACGACCTTTTTGTCGCCAACTGCCATACCCGGAATCGCTTTGTCCAAACCGGGAATGATCATGCCCGACCCAACAGCGAATTCAAGCGGTTCACGGCCCTCAGAACTATCAAAAATAGCCCCATCGTCCAAAGTGCCGGTGTAGTGGATACGGACGGTGTCGCCCTCTTTTGCATGTGACATGATCGTCCTTCCATTTTGCGGTCGCGGCATCTTACAAGGCGCGCAGGCATGGCGCAAACCGCTTTGCCCCTTTTCGTTCTGGTCCGTGCATGCAAACGTAGACTCGACTTGTAGCGGGGACCGTCATGCCAATCACAACATGCATCTTTGATGCCTACGGAACTTTGTTTGATGTCAACGCCGCCGCGCGTTTGGCCGCAGCCGAGCCGAGCCGCGAAGCCTTGGCTGCAGTCTGGCCTCAAGTCGCCCGCGATTGGCGATTGAAGCAGTTGCAGTACACATGGCTGCGTGCTGTTGCCGAGCAGCACTGCGATTTTTGGCAAGTGACGCAAGACGGTCTTGATTGGGCAATGGAAGCCGCAAAGCTTGACGATGCCGACCTGCGCGAGAGGTTGTTGTCACTGTATTGGGAACTGCCTGCTTATGCTGAGGTGCCCGAAATGCTAGCCGAACTTGCCCAGCGCGGATTGAACACTGGTATTCTGTCCAATGGATCCCCTGAGATGCTTGCGGGTGCCGTTGAATCTGCTGGGCTTGGCGAATTCCTGTCAGCCAGCCTTTCAGTTGAAAGCGTTGGTGTCTTCAAGCCAAGCGCCAAAGTCTATGACATGGTCGAGGCCCACTTTGGCTGTGCACGCAATGAAGTGCTGTTCGTTTCATCCAACGGTTGGGACGCAGCGGGTGCGGCTGGCTATGGGTTCCAAACTGCTTGGGTAAACCGCGCGGGCGAACCGATGGACCGACTTTACGCAAAACCCCACCACGTACTTTCCGACCTTTCCACAATACCGGACCTAACCTGATGCCTGAATTCCACGCCAAAGATGGCACCCGACTTTATTACACCGATGATGGGAAGGGTCTGCCGATCTTGTGCCTTGCTGGTCTCACGCGCAATGGCCGCGACTTTGATCACGTGGCCCCACATCTGCCAACGATGATGCCTGTGCGCCTGATCCGCATGGACTATCGTGGGCGTGGGCAATCAGATTGGGCTGATCCAAGCACTTACACGATCCCACAAGAGGCAGAAGATGCGTTAGCGTTGCTAGATCACCTTGGCCTCGAGAAAACCGCTATCCTAGGTACGTCACGCGGCGGCTTGATCGCCATGGTCATTGCCGCCACCGCATATGATCGCCTGATTGGCGTTGCACTGAATGACATTGGGCCAGACCTATCTGTTGCCGGTTTGGACGTGATCAAAGACTACATCGGGCGACGCCCAGCGCAGAAAACCTATGCAGAAGCCGCAGAGTTTCGTGCAAAGGCGTGGTCACATTTCACCGATGTCCCGATGTCGCGGTGGCTGGCTGAGGTTGAGAACCATTATATTGAAACCGAGGATGGCTTGGATCTTCGCTATGATCCAAAGCTGCGCGAGACGGTCCTTGCGACGGGGACACAGCCGGCCCCTGATTTATGGCCCCTCTATAATGCGCTGCTTGGTCTACCGTTGTGCCTGATACGAGGTGAAAATTCCGACCTCCTGTCCGAAGAAACTGCTGACAAAATGCTCGAACAGCGCATCGATATGATCCGAGCCGATATTCCTGGGCGTGGGCATGTGCCGTTTTTGGACGAAGACCTCGCGCTTGATGCATTGCAGGAATGGCTTGAGGATATGGAATGAACATCGACATGATCCGGGCTGCGGCCAAGCGGATCGAAGGACATGCGCGGCGGACACCACTGCTATCGTCCCCGTTTCTGGATGAGATCGCAGGCCGTCGCGTTTTGGTAAAACCGGAATGCCTGCAACATACTGGATCGTTTAAATTTCGCGGCGCGTGGTCAGCGATGTCTGCGCTGGATGACAAAGCGCTCAAGTCAGGTGTGATTGCATTTTCGAGCGGTAATCACGCGCAGGGGATCGCATTGGCTGCAAAGGCCCACGGCACAATCGCCGTGATCGCAATGCCGCAAGACGCCCCGCAGTTGAAAATCGAAAACACTAAGGCGCTCGGTGCAGAGGTTATTTTGTATGACCGGCACACGACAAACCGCGAACAGCTTGGTGCCGATCTATCCGAAAGTCGTGGCCTGACCTTGATCAAGCCATTCGACAATGCCGAGGTCATCGCAGGGCAAGGCACGGTTGGGCTCGAAATCGCGCAGGACGCTAAGGCGTTAGGGATTACGCACGCCGACGTCACGATTTGCTGCGGTGGCGGCGGCTTGAGTTCAGGTATCGCACTGGCCTTGGCAGCCGATGCGCCCAACATGACTGCCCGCCCAGTAGAGCCTGCGGGATTTGATGATGTGACCCGTTCACTTGTGTCTGGTCAGATTGAAAAAAACCCAAGCCAAGTTGGATCAATTTGTGATGCAATCATGACCCAGCAGGCGGGCGACATGACGTTTCCGATCCTCAAAGACCTTTGTGGCCCCGGCATTGTCGTGACTGACGATGAGGCATTGCGCACGATGGGCCACGCGTTTGAACGGCTGAAGCTGGTCGCCGAACCGGGTGGCGCTGTCGGTCTTGCCGCGGCGTTATTCCACCCCGACGCGTTGAATCATAACACTGTGATTGCCATTATTTCTGGCGGCAACGTCGACGGACCTATGTTCGCCCGCGCACTCGAGACCCTGCATTAAGGACCCGATATGACTGATTTTTCCATCGCGAGCTTTAACGT
>JAPKCP010000035.1 GCA_028822885.1 Yoonia sp.
CCCCTTAGCAAGGCTGATCGGTTCCACTGGAGGACAACATCTTCTAGCGACAGCCAAATTCCATCTTCATCGGCGATCGTGAGACGGTCAATCGTTGCCTCAGAACTCAGAGCACCCTTAAACCCAGAGATATTCACATCGCGGCTGACCCCGGACAGATTGTCCTCGATCAATGTTGTGATGTAGCCTTTGTCTTCGTCCTCTTGCGCTGTTTGTGCAAGAACAGACACGGGTGCTGCGCAAAGCGTGCATGCGATCAGAATATATTTCAAAACGACTGTCCAATTCCAATATACACTTCAACGCGTTCGCCCGCACGATCACCAGTCGTTGGGGTCGCAATATCAAGGCGGATTGGGCCAATTCCAGTGTTGTATCTGATGCCAAGACCGGCACCCGCATGCCAATCACCTTCACCGAATGGATCTGACGTTTCGCCAATGAAACCAATGTCATAAAACCCAACAACGCCGATACTGTCGGTCACGCCATAGCGGGTTTCAAGCTGCGCACCGACGAAAGATAAACCACCACGTCGCACAGTTGCACCGATGAGTGCGGTATCAATTCCGAGGTCATTATAAGGCTGGCCGCGTACAGAACCGCCACCACCTGAGAAAAACAGGAAATCAGCGGGGGCATCTAGGGCATCAGCGCCAAGCACGGACCCGATCTGGCTCCGTGCAGCAAGGGTGAATTGATCGTCGGTTCCAAAGCTGCGATAGGCCCGCGCGTCGCTGAACAGACGTGCGCCGTTGTCGGCACCTTTGATGCTTAGGAAAGGCGTGGCGTCAACGTCGATGTAATATCCGTTTTTTGCATTTTTTAGGCTGTCGCGACGGTCTAGCGTGGCCCCAAGTGGCGCGGTGAGAAGTGTAAATTCGCGCGTGCCAAGGTCTGTTTCTTCGCGGGCAGCGATAAAACCAAATCCGCCTGACACTTCAAGGTCTTCGCGGATCAGTCGACTTAGCGTAGCTTCCACCGCCGCCTGATCAAGTAGAAAATCAGGTTCATCCTGTCGGCTGATTTCCGAAGAAAACGTGAAGTCGGTATCGGGGCCATAGACAGCAGGGCGTTTCAGGCTTGCGGTGATAGCGTAATCGACACCGCCAGTTTCGCCTCCAATGCCAGAGACGTCGCCGCCAAGACGAAATTGTTCAGCCCCACCAAAAAAGTTGCGGTGCAGCCAATAGGTGGATGCACCCAGACCCTCAATGGACGAGAATTCAACGCCAAAACCAAAGCGTCTTGGTTTGGCTTCTGAGATTTGTGCCGTGATTGGAAGCACATCGCCTGCGGCTATATTTTCATCTTCAACCAAGGACACGCTATCGAATGTGCCGGTCTCGCGTAACCGTCGTTCAGCGCGGGCGATGTCTGTGGCGGAATACACGTCACCCGTGGGCAATCCTGCAATTGCAATGATCCTGTCTGTTCTGACAGCTTCGTTGCCACTGACTGTCAGGGGACCAAACGTAAGTCTTGGTCCCGGCACAATAGCCACTATCACGTCAAGTTCTTGTGCGGTGTGTCTTGCTGTAACCTGCTGGGTGCCCGGGCTTGCTTTTGCATGACCTTGGTCCTTCCACGCGGTCACGGCGGTGCGCACCGCTTGGCGCACACGGTCTGTTGTCGCTGTAGATCCATTCGCAAAATCTATGGGCATTTCTGTCCCGTTGGGAACCGGACCGACGGTCGTTTGGCCAAAGCTAAATTCTGGACCGGGCGTCACCGAAATAGCGATGCTGTCGATCTGGCTTGGTGCATCGAGCGGGGGGATGCCTGCCGCCTCGCGTCCGTTGACCTGAATTGCGATCTCACCACTATAAAATCCACGTGCGTACAGTGCGGTCAGTAATCTGCGATAATCTGCGCGTGCAGCAGCGACATAATCTTGGGCTTGCGTCGTTTCGTCATCTTTGAGGGAAAGAACCAATGATGCGCTGCGCAGTTTATCGCGCAGACCATCACTTGCGTCACCTGTTAAGAACTCAATATCTTGTGCAGCCAATGGTAAAGCTAAAAGCCCAAGAACACAGGTCGTCGTGCGAAGGATGGATTTCATTTGCGCCCCATTTACCGACCAACAACGTGCAGCACGTTCATTGGTTGGTAGGACCCTAAACAGTCGTGGCATGCGGTAAAATGGGTGTTTTGCTTTTCGGGCGAAAATTCGCGCGGTTTTTGTGCACTTTTTGAGGTTATTTTGCGAATGGGTCGTTTGGATACACAACATGTGCGAGGTAAAGCCCCTGTGGCGGGCAAACTGGACCACAGGCGGCACGATCTTTTGCTTCTAGTGCGCGTGCCATGTCATCGGGGGTCCAAGCCCCGACACCCACCCGTTCAAGTGAGCCAACAAAGCTGCGAACTTGGTTATGCAGGAACGATTTTGCGCGCACATCAAAGCGATATTCGATGCCTTCGGGGTGCGTGATTTTGCTCACGTCCAATCGGTCCAATGTCTTAACAGGACTTGCAGCCTGACACATCGTGGAGCGAAAGGTTGTGAAATCGTGCGTTCCCAAAAGCATGGATGCACCAGCTTGCAATGCTGCGAGATCAAGATTGTATTTAACCTGCCAGAATAACCCGCGCCCAAACGTCAAAGGTGCGCGGCGCGCCATAATTCGAAAGATATAGTGCCGTGCAGACGCAGAAAACCGAGCGTGAAAATCCTCATCAACCGCGGCACAATCAACGACAGCAACCGGAGTCGGTTTGAGGTGGAAGTTGATTGCTTCTGACAAGCGAAACGGATCCCAGTCTTTTTTTAGGTCACAATGGGCGACTTGGCCCTGTGCATGAACCCCTTTGTCAGTGCGACCCGCTGCCGCAATTTTATGGTCGGCGGGTTCAAGCTTTGCCAGCGCAGCTTCAATGGCACCTTGCACAGATGGCCTGTCCGCTTGGCGCTGCCAGCCCGCAAACGGGGCACCATCGTATTCAATTTTTAGCGCAAAACGGGGCATACAGTGCGACTAGGGGGAGAAACGCATGAAATCAATCCCTACCCAAGTCCGCATCGCACGCCTATCTAAGGGAGAATGAGTTGAGAAGGGGACGATTTTGGTACTTGCCGCCATTGCAGATCAGATAACGCGCAGCGTTGATATAGTGACGCAGACATTGACCGCCCCGTTTTCGGACCCTGTGATACGGCTTGGCGTGACTGGGCTTAGCCGCGCTGGCAAGACCGTTTTCATCACGTCGCTTGTTGCTAACCTGATGGATCGTGGGCGTATGCCGCAGATGCAGGCAGCGGCAAATGGCGCAATTCGTACGGCATACTTGCAGCCGCAACCTAACGATACGTTGCCGCGATTTGAATATGAAGATCACCTGAGACGCCTGACATCGCCGACACCCAGTTGGCCGGAAGGCACCCGCCATATTTCAGAATTGCGGTTGTCACTGCGGGTTCAGCCGACGGGTCTACTATCCGGCTTGTCTGGGCCGCGAACTGTTCATCTCGATATTGTAGATTATCCCGGTGAATGGCTACTTGATCTCGGTTTGTTGGATGTCAGCTTTGCGCAATGGTCAAAGCTTGCGATTGCACGTGCGACTGGGCGTCCGGGTGGCGATGACTTTCTGAAAGCTCTGTCTGGGATCGATGCCACAGCAACGTTGGATGAAGGCGATGCACAAACGCTCGCTAAGACCTACACGGCCCATTTAAATGCATCCCGTGAGGCTGGTTTTTCAGATTGCACGCCCGGGCGTTTTTTGTTGCCCGGTGACCTAGCGGGCTCTCCGGTTCTCACCTTTGCGCCGTTGTCTGTTGGGGCTTATGGGCGCGGCTCACTTGGTCGAGAACTTGAACGCAGGTTCGAAAGCTACAAGCGCAACATCGTAAAGCCGTTCTTTCGCGACCACTTTTCAAAGATTGATCGACAGGTGGTGTTACTTGATGTCTTAGGGGCGATCCACGCGGGGCCACCCGCGGTTGCTGACTTACGTCAGGCGATGGCGGACATTCTTGGGGCGTTCCGGCCCGGGCGCAACGCATTTCTGACCCGTATCTTCCAAGGGCGGCGGGTTGAAAAAATCCTATTCGCTGCGACAAAGGCGGATCACTTGCACCATACGCAACATCCGCAACTGACGGCCATAACCGAGGCTTTGCTGCGCGAGGCACGTGACAAAGCGCGATTTGCCGGTGCTCAAACTGCTGCCATGGCCATCGCGTCGTTGCGCACAACGGTGGAACAAACAGTGCAACACCAAGATGGCCCGTTGAATGTGGTGCAAGGGCAGTTGCTTGGGTCAGGTAAGCAGGCTGCATTTTACCCCGGTGCATTGCCGACTGACCCTAATCAACTCTTGGCCCCTGCAGAAGAGGGTGCGCAGAAATGGCTGGATGCGGACTATCAAGTGATGAATTTTGCACCGGCCCCACTCACATTGCGACCGGGCGATGGACCGCCACATATTCGGCTTGATAAGGCTGCTGAATTTTTGCTGGGTGATCGATTATGATACGCTCCGCTGACATCACTGATGCACCAGCGATGGCTGAGGTTTTGAGTGGCTGGATCGACGATACACCGTGGATGCCGCGAATTCATACCTTGGCCGAGGACTTTGCGTTTTGCCAAAACCTTTTGAAAACGACCGAAGTATGGGTGGCCGATGCAAGCGCTGGCTTGGGCTTTGTGGCACGTCATGGGGACAGCATTGCTTCACTTTACCTTGCACCGGGTTTGCGGCGAAAATCATGGGGAACTGGGCTTTTAAACGCAGCTCAGCAACATCAAACGACATTATTGCTTTGGACTTTTCAAGCAAAAGATGCCGCTTTGCGCTTTTATGAGGCCAATTTCTTTCACATTTCCGATGTCACGCTTAGTGAGGGAAATATTGAGAAACTACCTAATTTACATATGACTTGGACGAAGGACATCTGATGACAAAGACGATATCACGTGGGCCCGTTCTGATTGATCTTGAACAGACGACGCGTTCCAGTCCGGCTGATGCGGCTCCCGTTATCGACAGTCCAGTCTTGGCAAATGGTGCTGCGATGCAGCAGGTCGTTGCATTGGGTGTCCGGCGACCATCGAGGTTTGCAAAATGGTTCTGGTCATTCCTTTTGGGTTTGGTCGGTTTTGTCGTATCGCTGGCGGCGTGGGATTACGTCAATGGATTGGTTGCCCGTTCGCCGATCCTTGGTGGTATCGCAACAGCTTTGATCGCGGGTTTTGTGCTTGTGCTTATCGCCTTGGCCATTCGCGAATTGGCGGCGTTCAGCAGGCTACAAAAACTTGATGGAATTCACAAAACAGCAGCGTCAGCATTAACTGATGCTGACCTGACCCAAGCGCGGTCTGCGGTCAAACAACTTAACCGCCTTTACGCACAGCGCAGTGACACAGCTTGGGGGCGCGAAAAGTTAAAAGAGCAGCATGATGATATGCTCGACGCGGATGGCTTGCTGGGATTGGCTGAACATACGGTGCTGGCCCCGCTTGATGCCCGCGCGACCCGCGAGATTGAGGCGGCAGCACGCCAAGTTGCGACGGTTACAGCGCTTGTTCCATTGGCTTTTGCGGACGTGATTACTGCGTTAACTGCAAACTTGCGGATGATTAGGCGCATCGCGGAGGTATATGGAGGCCGATCTGGAATGCTTGGCAGTTGGCGACTGACGCGTACCGTGTTCACGCATCTTATCGCGACAGGGGCAGTCGCGATTGGTGACGACATGATTGGCTCGATTGCAGGTGGTGGGGTGCTTTCCAAGGTCTCACGCCGCTTTGGCGAAGGGGTTATCAACGGGGCCTTAACAGCCCGCGTCGGTATCGCGGCGATGGAAGTCTGTCGCCCGTTTCCGTTTCACACGACAAAAAAGCCAACAGTCACAGCGTTGGGGCGTCGTGCGCTGACCGGATTATTTGGGGCGGGTTGAAAAGGTCAATGAAGCTTTGGTGAGGGGCCAAGGGGCAGGGGACCAATCGAAAGATTTCCGTTCTGTACGGTGATTGGTAAAACCAAAGCCTCTTCACCCTGTGAAAGCGTCTGACCAATACTTTGGGCCATGAATTTATACTGATCTGGGATCATGCCAGCAGATTGGGCGACAGCTAACATGCCCTTCCAATCATTAAATATAATTGTGATTGTGCCATCTGGCGTGCCAGCCGCATCTACCGTGAATGCGCCATCGCCTGAGATTAGAAACGCACCCCACGTCAGGGCCAAAGACCGCAAAGTCACGCCGCGCAATTGGGCCGGTTCGCGCGACCAGTCACGGACCGTGTGTCGGTCAAGTGGCCGGTCAAGCGTCACTGACGCATCGAATATTGCCGCCTCAATTATTGTTGGAAGACCGCTTGTGGGATCAATCTGGGACATCAATGAACTTGGCAAAGCGATGTCCGTTACGCTTGCGTAGGTATCGTAAGTATATGGTAATGTTCCTGCTTCACGCAGAGCAATCAGCAGATTTGAGAGTGAGATTTGACGATCTGGTGCGATGCTGATCGCGAGATGTGCTGCCTCAGCAGTGATTGTGTCGAGAGAAAGTGCAGTATTTGCGGCAACCCCCACACTGGCTCGCAATGCCTCACTCGTCACTGTGATCGGTAGACCGTTCAGAGACACAGTCTGTGTTGGTGGAAATGCGATGATCATCCGGTTGGGCTGATACGATAGGGCCAGAGTTTGCACCATCGCAGCTTCATATTTGAACGCTCTATCTGGCGTTTCAATTGAAATATCTGTTGCTGTTGTATCAAAACGAGACGGGAAACCGCGTGTTTTCAGCGCGCTATAATCGACATCCCACCCATCGTTTTGAAGTTTTTCAAGTTGGGCTTGTGCCGCATTTTCGACCGCATATGATCCGGCAACCCAGTAGCTACCGTAGATTAATGCGAGGATCACTACAAAGTATGTCAAACGCTTCATCGCGCACCCTTTCATTGCTCGTTCAACCGGTGTTTACAGGCCCTTAAGTAGAAGGACCAGCGACATGGCGTTTTGGGTATTTGGATATGGATCATTGCTTTGGAATCCGGGGTTTGAACCGGCAGAAAGGGTGCGCGCTAAGCTGACAGGCTATCATCGGTCGTTTTGCATGCTGTCGATCCACCATCGTGGGACCGATGCTGACCCGGGTTTGGTGCTCGCGCTTGATGAGGCGGAAGCGACCTGCACTGGTCTGGCGCTTCGGGTGCATGATCATGAAGCTGACGGTGTCTTGGCATATCTGCGTGAGCGAGAATTGGTGTCTTCGGCCTATCTCGAAAAACATGTGACCTTGCAAGCAGATGACGGGCGCATGATTGAGGCGCTGGCCTATGTCATAAACGCCGATCACCGCCAGTATTGTCAATTTGATCTCGAAAAACAGGCGCAGATGATCGCAGCAGCCGTTGGTGGGCGTGGCCCCAATACAGAATACCTTTATAATACAGCTGAATTATTGACCAAACTGCAAATTGCCGATCTTGATATGGACTGGTTGGTCACACGTGTCCGCCAGATCACGGCGACGGTATAAAATCGTTTGGTTTCCGTATGTATGCGACTATGCTATCCCACAAAATATAGAGCAGTAGAGGCCAAACGCCCTTGTCAGATATGACTGAACGCAAACCTACCCCGCATTTTTCGCAGCCGGTGGGGCAGATCACAACTATGCTTATTGTTCTGGGTCTTGTTGGAGCCGGATTTTACGTGGGGCGTGGGCCCCTTTTGTCGATTTATTGGTCAAACCCAGTTTTGAACGGCGCGATCTTTGCGGTCTTTGTGATCGGTGTCGTGTTATGTTTCAGGCAGGTTGTTCAATTAATGTACTCGGTCCAGTGGATCGAGGGTTTCGCCGTTGACCGCACCGGACATCATCTGACGATTGCGCCATCGCTTTTGGTGCCTTTGGCGACATTGTTACGCCCACGTGGTGCGCGTACGCAATTGTCTTCTTCTTCCGGGCGCTCGATTTTGGAATCAGTTGGGCAGCGTATCGAAGAAGTGCGTGAGATTACGCGATATATTGGTAATACGCTGATCTTTCTGGGGCTTTTAGGTACGTTTTATGGACTTGCCACAACTGTCCCCGCGTTGGTTGAGACGATCCGCTCGCTCTCTCCGGAAGAAGGGCAAAGTGGCGCAGACATTTTTAGTCGCCTGCAAGCTGGTCTTGAAAGCCAATTGGGAGGCATGGGCACTGCGTTTTCATCATCTTTGCTTGGGCTTGCAGGGTCGTTGATTGTTGGTTTGCTCGAACTCTTTGCCACGCAAGGACAGAATAGATTTTACCAAGAGCTCGAGGAATGGTTGTCCACCATCACGCGCCTAAGTGTCTCAGCGAACGAAGATGGGGATACGGGCGGAGGCGGCGGTATGGCTGGTTTCATGGACCATCTCGTCGAACAGGTCGAAGCGATGGCGGTCATGTTTGCACAATCTGACTTGAGCCGAACACAAGCTGAAAAGCGGTTTGAGAAACTAACGGTTGCTGTCGAAACGCTGGCTTTTGGCCGCGAGGGTAGTAGTGATGAGTTCGCCCTTTTACAGCGTGTAGCGGAAGGACAAGAACGTCTGATCGCGCGTCTTGAAGATGGTGGTGTCGACGGGCTGGATGCTGAAAGCCGGATGCGTTTACGGTCAATTGACGTGCAATTGCTGCGCGTTTTAGAAGAAATGTCGGCGGGTCGTCAGGAAACACTTGCAGATATTCGTTCTGATATTGCTGGGCTGTCGCGGACGATTAAAGGGACGCGTGGGCGTCCACCAGAGGGTTAGACATGGCTTTGTCGCGGCGTTCATCAGGGCGGTTCCAAAATGCGATCTGGCCTGGCTTCGTTGATGCGATGACAGGTCTTTTGCTTGTTCTGATGTTCGTTTTGACGATTTTCATGGTGATCCAGTTTGTGCTGCGTGAAACGATCACTGGGCAAGAAAACCAATTGAATGATCTTGCCAGTGAGGTGTCCGCCTTGTCGTCTGCACTGGGCTTGGAGCAGGGGCGTACTGTTGGGCTGGCTGCAGATTTGAGTGCTGCGAATGCACAGGTTTCGTCGCAGGGCGGTCGTATAATAGACCTTTTGACCCAGCGGGATTCACAGGCAGTACGATTGGATGCAGCGCAGGGTCAAATTACAGACCTTTTGACGCAGCAAGATGCACAGGCCATGCAACTAAATGCAGCACAGGGGCAAATTACTGGATTTGAGGTGCAAGTCGCTGGTTTGCTTGCGGATCGTAAAACTGCACAAGCGCAAATCGTGGGGCTTGAAGGTGAGCAAGCGCAATTGGTGACGCAAGCAGAAGCGATTAATCTTGCGCTTGCGCAGGCGCGGACCGAGATTGATACGCAATTTGAAGAGGCGCGTTTGGCCGCCGCGCAGGCCGATGCGTTGCAGGCGCTCGTGGATGATTTGGAAACGACCGCAGAGGCAGACACCGCACGGATTGCAGCTTTGCAGGGTGAAAATACAGCTCAGACCGCAGAGCTTTCAGCAGCTGAGGCTGCTCAATTGGTCGAAGCGGCTGCTGCAGAATTTTTGCGGGAACGCCTCGCGAATGCTGATACAGAGCTTACAGCGATGACCTTGGCGCTTGAGGAACGGCGGCGCGATGCTGAGGAAACGCTTACGCTGCTGGCTGCAGCTGATCTCGCTCGTGAAGGTCTCGACACAGAATTAGCGACATTGTTGCTTGTGAAACAAGCTGTAGAAGCTGACCTCGAAGCTGAGCTGGCAAACTCAGAAGTAGCACAAGAGATGGGCAACGTTGCTTTGGCAACCGTGCAAGACCAACTTGTGCAGGCCCTTTCTGAGAACCAACGCCTGCTGGCGCAAGTGGCTGAAATGACTCAAGCAGATACCGAGTCCGCCGCACAACAGAACGATCTTTCAGTCCAATTGGCGAATGCGCTTGCCGCGTCAGCTGTGGCGGACGAAACCGCTAGTGACGCCGCATCTGCAGCGCAGGAACAAAGCCAAAAGGCGCAACGCCAAGCTGTGTTACTTGCAACAGCAAATACGGCATTGTCACAAGAACAGGCCCTTTCAGCAGAAAGCCAGCGGCAGGTTGCATTATTGAATGCTCAAATTTCAGCGTTGCGCCAGCAAGTTGGAACATTGCAAAGTCTCCTAAATTTGGCTGAGGGTCTTGATGTTGAATCGAATGTTCAGATTGAGGCGCTTGGTGCTCAACTGAATACCGCGCTTGCACGCGTTGCAGCCGAAGAACGAAGGGCGCGTGGACTTGAACAAGCCGAGGCAGAGCGTTTGGCGGCGGAGGTAGCGCTTTTGGCAACCGAGGCGCAAAATCTTGAAAGGTTCCGGTCTGATTTCTTTGGCCAACTTCGCAAGGTTCTTGAAGGTCAGGATCGCGTTCGTATTGAAGGCGATCGTTTTGTCTTTTCATCAGAAGTGTTGTTTCAACCGGGTCAGGCGGAACTTTCCTCATTGGGTCGCGCAGAGATTGCAAATATTGCAAGTATTTTGCGTGGTATTGCGGATGACATTCCGGACGGTATTGATTGGGTGATCCGCGTTGATGGGCACACTGATGATATTCCGCTAAGCGGAAGCGGGCGCTATCAGAACAATTGGGAGTTGAGCCAAGGCCGGGCGTTGTCGGTTGTGCAGTACATGACAGATTTTTTAGGGATTCCGCCAAACAGGCTGGCGGCAAATGGGTTTGGTCAATATCAGCCTTTGAACACTGAAAACACGCCAGAATCGCGGGCTCAAAACCGTCGCATTGAGCTGAAGTTGACGGAACGCTAGTTCAGGGTGACAGATGTCGTCGCGGTGTCCAAGACGTTGCCTTCTCTGGTTAACTTGATTTCACCAGTGTAGTGGCCTGCTGGCCAACCACCAGTTGGCGCGCGCAGACCTGTCGCACGAAAAAGCTGTGATTGGGTGCGCTCCAGAACTACAGTTTGGTCGATTACGTCTCCCTCAGGGCCTATGATCTTGAGGTTGATTTCATCTGCTTGACGCCCGCCAAAGACATGACCCCATACTACCAATGGGTCGCTGGTCTGAAGTGTTTCGGCTGCGGCATCACCAGCCTTTATGTCATTATATTCAGGGACGTCAGATGCAAACCCTGCTGCGATTAAGCCTCCGGGAGGGGCGTCGATGGGGATACTCCACAGTATTGTTTCTGATGGTGCGTCGCAGATGATCAATCCGTCTGGGTCGAAAGGATCGACCACATTACCGTCTTTCCTGACGGAGAGATGAAGGTGTGGAAACTGTGTCTGGCCAGAAAGGCCTACTTGTCCAAGCACAGAACCAATCGCAACCGTGTCACCCGATCTAACTGCAATAGAGCCCTTGGCGAGGTGGCAATACTGGGTCTCCCAACCACCGCCGTGGTTGACCACGACGCCGTTTCCACATTCTTTGCCAGTAACATCAGGTGCATTTGGTCCCGTTTGTAAACGGTCTTGCATATCATTGCGTACGCCACTGACAGTTCCGTGCGCAGCGGCAAGAACATCCACGCCAGCCGCTTGAGCTGCCAACGAAGGAAGCGCAAAGTCTGTTCCTTTGTGTTCATCATAAGTTAAGGACCCACACATAAAGTCTGAAGCATTTGCGCTTGGGTCGTGATCAACGGTTTGTTGGATGTGGCAAGTTTTGCCCAATACACAATCAATAGGGAGCCCCAAAGAAATATCCCCCGCAGCTGATTGGGCTGCGAGGGATAAAAGTGTTGAAGCGAGCGAAAGGCGCACTTTAGTCAGCTGTCAGCAACGGTGGTTTGTCACCAGAGTTTGCGATTTTAGTTTGCTCTGGTGCCATATAGCGCAAATCTAGCTTCCCATCTTTTACGCCGACCTTGACAAAACCACCCTTAACGAGCTTGCCGAACAAAAGTTCTTCGGCAAGTGGCTTCTTGATGTGTTCCTGAATGACTCGCGAAAGCGGCCGCGCGCCCATTTTTGCATCATACCCTTTGTCAGCAAGCCAGTCTGCTGCTGCGTTTGTAAGCTCGATATGAACATTTCGGTCAACTAATTGTGCCTCAAGTTGGAGGACAAATTTTTCAACGACACGCAAGATCACAGGTTTCGGCAAAGCCCCAAAGCTGATGATCGCATCCAGACGGTTACGGAATTCTGGTGTGAATGTCCGTTCGATGGCGGCGGTATCTTCACCTTCGCGGGAATCACGACCAAAGCCCAAAGCGTTTTTCGAAAGCTCTGAAGCACCCGCGTTTGATGTCATAATCAAAATCACATTGCGGAAGTCAGTTGTCCGGCCGTTATGGTCAGTTAACTTCCCGTGATCCATAACCTGCAACAAGATGTTGTAGACGTCTGGGTGTGCCTTCTCCATCTCGTCAAGTAATAGTACGCAGTGTGGGTTTTGATCGACGCCATCTGTCAACATTCCACCCTGATCAAACCCAACATAACCGGGAGGCGCACCAATTAGCCGCGAAACAGCGTGTTTCTCCATGTATTCGGACATATCAAAGCGGATCAGTTCAACGCCAAGCGTATCAGCAAGCTGCTTTGCAACTTCAGTTTTGCCAACCCCGGTAGGACCTGCAAAAATGTAGTTTCCAATTGGCTTTTCAGGTTCGCGCAAACCCGCACGAGCCAGCTTAATAGCCGATGAGAGCGCTTCGATTGCCTTATCCTGACCAAAAACAACACGTTTCAACGACTTTTCGAGATCTTTGAGTACCTCTGCGTCGTCTTTTGTGACGTTTTTAGGTGGAATACGTGCAATTTTCGCGACGACTGCCTCAATCTCTTTGACGCCAATTGTCTTGCGACGTTTGGATTCAGGAACCAGATGTTGTGCGGCACCAGCCTCATCAATTACGTCGATGGCTTTATCGGGCAGTTTACGGTCATTAATATAACGCGCCGCCAATTCCACTGCAGTTCGGATCGCATCGGCTGTATATTTGATGGAGTGATGCTCTTCAAAGTGCGGTTTTAAGCCACGCAGAATCTTAACTGTATCTTCGATGGACGGTTCTTTTACGTCGATCTTTTGGAAGCGGCGGGCAAGGGCACGATCTTTTTCAAAGTGCTGGCGGAATTCTTTATAAGTCGTAGAGCCCATGCAGCGCAGTTTCCCGCCCTGTAGCGCAGGCTTCAGCAGATTGGATGCGTCCATAGCACCACCAGACGTCGCACCAGCCCCAATAACTGTATGGATTTCGTCGATGAAAAGCACCGCGTCTGGGTGTTCTTCCATTTCAGTCATTACTGCCTTCAGGCGCTCTTCGAAATCACCACGGTAGCGCGTCCCAGCAAGCAGGGCGCCCATATCGAGCGAAAAGATCGTTGCCTTTGAAAGTACCTCTGGCGTGTCATTATTGATAATCTTATAGGCAAGACCTTCTGCGATTGCCGTTTTACCAACGCCTGGATCACCCACCAGCAGTGGGTTGTTCTTGCGACGACGGCAAAGCACTTGGATACACCGCTCCACTTCTTGGGAGCGACCGATCAACGGATCAACATCGCCTTTGGCAGCTTTCGCGTTCAAATCAACGCAATATTTAGCGAGCGCTGATTTGTCTTCCTCGGCTTCACTTACATTTACGGTTTCCCCATCAGGAGAGCCCGTGACTGGCCGGCTTTCGCCAAAAGCGGGGTCTTTTGCAACGCCGTGGGCGATAAAGTTGACCGCATCGTAGCGGGTCATATCTTGCTCTTGTAGGAAATATGCGGCGTTGCTTTCCCGCTCTGCGAAAATCGCCACAAGTACGTTTGCACCTGTCACTTCGGTTCGGCCAGAGGATTGCACATGGATTGCAGCACGTTGAATAACGCGCTGGAAAGCAGCCGTTGGTACAGCCTCAGATCCATCTACGTCTGTTATTAAGTTGGACAGATCATCATCAATAAAGTCCTCAAGATCTTTCTTAAGGTCCTCAAGATTAACCGCGCAGGCCTGCATTACGCGGGCTGCATCGGGTTCATTGATCAAAGATAGTAAAAGATGTTCTAGCGTCGCCAATTCATGCTTACGCGCGTTCGCGAGCGCAAGCGCTCCATGAATGGACTGCTCAAGTGTTGTTGAAAAAGATGGCACTTTGAGTGCTCCTTTTAATCCGGGGCGATCCGCTGGGTGGATCAGCTATGGCGTGTTATCCTTAAGGTCTGGTGTTGAAGCCCAACCTACAAGGGTTTTTTTTTAGAAAAGACCCACATTTTGTTACAAAGTTGCGTGAGCCTTCGAATTTGGGGGCAAATGCCCGTGTTTCGGTCAAAACTTGTCTTTGCGAAAGCGAATTTCAGCAAAAACAGCGGCGTCAGATGCGGACTGCATCCCAATGTTTGTCTTCACGACCGTGTCATCGGCACGAAGAAATGGGTTTGTTTGTTTCTCGAGCCCAAGATTGGACGGAACTGTCGCCAACCCAGCAGCGCGCGCCGCCACTATGGCTGTGATACGAGATGTAAGGTGTGTGTTCTGCGGATCAATAGTTAACGCGAATTTTGCATTGCTTTCGGTATACTCATGGCCCGAGCAAATGATCGTCTCATCGGGCAGGGCGCGCAGTTTCAACAGGCTTTGCCACATTTGGTCTGGCGTCCCCTCAAACAACCGTCCGCAGCCAAGGGCCATCAGGCTATCGGCTGTAAAGGCGTATCCGATGCTGGGCATATAAGCTGCAATGTGTCCGATTGTATGGCCTGAGACATCCATGACCTGCGCGTTTTGCCCGCACAACGTGATGATGTCACCTTCTGCAACAGCTCGTGTCAACTGTGGAAGCCGATGCTGATCCGCAGCTGCCCCGATGATCTGAACGTCTGGCGCTGTCTCAAGGTCGCCAAGGCCCATGACATGATCGTCGTGGTGGTGTGTCAACAAGACGGTTTTCACAACCCAGCCGCGCTTTTTGAGTAAGGCGTTAATTGGCCCGGCCTCAGGCACGTCAATCACGGCTGCTTCGCCAGTTTCTGTGTCCCCAATGACAAAGGCATAGTTGTCGGTCAGGCAAGGGACAGTGATGACATCAAGAGGCATGGTCAAATGTGCTTTCATAGCTATTGTTACCTGCAAGACTGACCGAAAGGACGGCCCCCTGCAATGCACCTCGATGTTCTTGATCTGCGAAATTTTTATTATCGCAGTGCGCTTGGCCGCGCCGCTCAAAAAGTTATCCGTGATCAACTTGTTGCATGGTGGCCCAATGTAAAGGGCCAAACCGTTGCGGGCTTTGGGTTTGCAGTCCCTTTGCTGCGTCCGTTTATAGGTGATGCTCGGCGGGTGATTGGCTTGATGCCCGGCCCACAGGGGGTCATGCCATGGCCGGCGGGGCAACCGAATGTTTCAGTGCTTTGCCACGATACGCTTTGGCCGATCGAGACTGGTGTGGTCGACCGACTTGTTTTGATGCATGGACTAGAAACATCTGAAAACCCAACGGCTTTGCTTGATGAATGCTGGCGTGTTCTTGGTCCGGGCGGCAAGGCCGTGTTTGTCGTACCGAACCGGGCGGGCATATGGTCGCGATCAGATGATACCCCGTTTGGTTACGGGAGGCCCTATTCGATGGGTCAGCTGGAAGCGCAACTCCGCATGCACCGATTTGTGACTGAGCGGTCGATGTCCACCCTCTACCAACCGCCGTCAACGAAACGAGTGTGGCTGAAGTTAGCAGGACCGCTTGAAAAAATTGGGCGTAGCATGTCAATTTTTGCGACAGGAGGCGTCCTGATTGTAGAGGTGACAAAGCAAATTGCAGCACCAACGCGCCCCGGCCTCAGCGAAGCGGTGCGCAGGCCGCTCAAGGCACTAGAGGGGATAGCGGTCCCGAAACCCAAGACCGCACGCCATGGTGC
>JAPKCP010000292.1 GCA_028822885.1 Yoonia sp.
CTTTTGTCCAAGACCCCTACCCGCGCTACGCGGCTGCAAGGGAAACCGAAGAGATTGTCTGGTGGGACAGCTATGGCATGGCTTGCGCGCTGTCATATGACACCGTTCGATTGGCATTACGCGATAAGCGCATGGGGCGCGAACAGCCCGCTGAATTGGTCCAACCGATTGCTGAGCATCTCAAACCTTTCTATGCGATTGAGGCGCACTCGATGCTTGAGTTGGAACCGCCGACACATACCCGACTGCGCGGTCAAGTTTTGCGAGCCTTTACGTCGCGCAAGATTGCAGCACTTGGGCCAGAGATTGAAGAACTGTCACACCGCCTAATTGATGATTTCCCAACGGGGTCGTTTGACCTGTTAGAAGTCTTCGCCAAACCGTTGCCTGTGATCATTATCGCGCGATTGCTGGGTGTTCCCGAAAGCGATGCTGACCAATTGCTCGCGTGGTCCAATGCGATGGTTACGATGTACCAAGCCTCTCGCACCCGGGATATCGAAAATGCAGCAAGCAGTGCCGCATTGGCCTTTACAAGCTACCTACGCGATATAATTGCTGCAAAACGCAAAGCACCTGCTGACGATCTGATCTCAACCCTAATTGCAGCCAGCGATAGCGGCGAAAAGCTGAACGAAGATGAATTGATCACAACCTGCATTCTTATTTTGAACGCAGGGCACGAGGCCACGGTTCACACCATTGGCAATGGGACCAAAACGCTTTTGGAAACTGGCCACCGCGACATAACCGATGGCTGCGTCGAAGAAATTCTACGGTTCGACCCGCCACTGCATTTGTTCACAAGACACGTTTATGAAGATGTCACGATTGGTGGCCATGGCTTTCAACGAGGCGATCAAATCGCATGTATGCTTGGCGCTGCAAACCGTGATCCTGCGGCATTCCCGGACCCAGATCGCTTTGACCCCACCCGGCCTGTCAAACAGAACATGAGCTTTGGCGGCGGCATTCACTTCTGTGTCGGGGCACCACTTGCGCGGCTTGAGTTGAAGATCGCGCTCGACGTCTTATTCAAACGATGTCCAGATTTGCAACTTGCTGCGCCACCACAATATGCGGATGTCTACCATTTCCATGGTCTTCAATCTCTCATGGTCACAGCTTGATACAAAAAATCTCTGTCCCAAGACTTTTCAAGGTAGACGATTTTTTGTCCAAAAAATCTTCGCCAACGTCATAAGGGCAAAGCAACCGTCGACTTGATCTCTTCCATAGACAACAGCGCAGTCACGTTGAAAACACGCACCTCCGATATCAGGGCTTGATAAAACGCATCGTAAGCGCGGGCGTTTTGCACCCTGACTTTCAGAATATAATCAATATCCCCTGCTAAACGGTGCGCCTCTTGCACCTCTGGCCGCGCCTGCAAAGCGGCAAGAAATTTTTGCTGCCATTCGGCCTCATGCTCAGAGGTACGGATCAACACGAAGAAGCAGGCTTCAAACCCCAGCGCCTCCGCATTCAGCAGAACCGTCTGTTGCCCAATGATTCCCCCTTCACGCAATTTCTTGATCCGGTTCCATACAGGCGTCTTAGAAGACCCCACTTCACGGGCAATATCATCAAGACTTTGTGAGGCGTCACGCTGCATCGCCTTGAGGATTTTCCGATCCACATCGTCAATCCGCACATTCATTCCAATATCCTTTGTTTCGCAGAAAAATCTGCCCACCCCAATCACAAGTCAGAACGTACGTCCTTACCTAGCGAGGCCTATGGGCAAAAACCAGAACATTGTTCTATAAAGGGGTAACAAAACAAATGAGGGTCTTTGATGGATCACTTTCCAGTCTTCATGGCCGTCGCCGGTCGCCGCATCGTCCTTTCGGGCGGTGCTGACGCTGCATTGGCCAAACTACGCTTGATCCTCAAGACAACCGCGAACGTCACGGTTGTTACTGCCAATGCCGCACCTGAGATTCACACATGGGCTGCAACTGGCAAATTAACGCTGATTGAACGCGCAATGGAGCCGGGTGACGCGATGTGCGCCGTCTTGTTCTACGCCGCAAATGAGGATGATGTTGAGGACGCCCGCGTCGCGGCCATCGCCCATGCAGATGGTGCCAAGGTCAACATCGTTGACAACCTTGCCGATAGCCAATTCATCACCCCTGCGATTGTTGATCGCGATCCCGTGATTGTCGCCATCGGGACCGAAGGCGCTGCTCCTGTGGTTGCTCGCAAGATCAAGGCAGATATTGAGGCGCAATTGCCAGTGTCATTGGGTGTTCTTGCCCGGATTGGAAAGACCTTCCGTCATGCGGTTGAGGTTCTGCCAATGGGTGCGAAACGTCGCACATTTTGGGCTGACTTCTACTTTGATGCAGGCCCAAAGGCTGTCGAAGTTGATGGCGTGTCAGCAGTGATCCCAACCCTTGAGACATTGTTAGACAAGCACATCATGACAACCGAAAAAGCCGGCCATGTTGATCTGGTTGGCGCGGGTCCGGGTGATCCTGAACTGCTAACTTTGAAAGCCCGTAATGCCTTGGATAAAGCTGATGTCGTGATCCACGATCGTCTGGTCACACCAGAAATCCTAGAACTTGCCCGGCGCGAAGCCTCAATCATCAACGCTGGCAAAGAAGGCTTTGGCCCTGCGATGCAGCAGTCGGACATTGACGCGCTGATCGTAGAACATGCACTTAAGGGTTTGCATGTGGTTCGCCTAAAAGCCGGTGATCCGACTGTGTTTGGTCGCTTGGATGAGGAAATTGACGCCTGTGACGCGGCTGGGATTAGCTGGCGTGTTGTGCCGGGGATCACCGCTGCCTCTGCTGCCGTCGCTAATATCGGTCAAAGCCTAACAAAGCGGAATCGCAATTCCTCAGTTCGGTTCATCACAGGGCACGATACAAAAGGTTACACGGAGCATGACTGGAAGGCTTTGGCCCTAAAAGGCGAAGTTGCTGCGATTTATATGGGCAAGAAATCTGCCCGTTTTATCCAAGGCCGCCTGTTGATGCACGGCGCTGATCCAGCGACACCCGTTACGATTATCGAAAACGTCAGCCGCACCAATCAGCAAATCATCGCGACGACACTGGGTAACCTCGAACCAACACTGACGCGTGCCAATCTGCGCGGTCCGGCAATTACATTCTACGGCCTTGCCCCACGCGCGGCGATGGACGCCGCAGACATTTTACCGCTTGAGGAATTTGCATAATGGCCAAACAGTTTACCCCAAAAGTCATCACAGCCAACGCACTGCTGGACGGCGATGCGATCTGGTTCACTTGGGACAGCACATGGACAGGCGATATTTCCCAAGCTGAATTGCTTGAGGATGAAGCCCACGCTGACCTGCGATTGCTTGAGGCGCAGGCCCAAAAAGACAAGATTGCGGGCGCATATATGGCTGATGTCAAAGTTGGCGAAAACGGACCAGAGCCGGTTCATTTTCGCGAAGCGTTCCGCACACGCGGACCGTCAAATTATCATCACGGCAAACAGGCAGAGGTCTAGACCCATGTATAAATACAATGACTTCGATGAGGCATTTGTCCGCGAACGTGTCGCACAATTTCGGGGCCAAGTGGAGCGTCGGATTGACGGTTCATTGACTGAGGATGAGTTCAAGCCGCTCCGCCTGATGAATGGTCTATACCTGCAATTGCACGCCTACATGCTGCGCGTCGCCATTCCCTACGGGACGTTGAACGGCGCACAAATGCGTCAGCTCGCGTATATCGCTGAGACGTTTGATAAGGGCTACGGCCACTTTACCACTCGCCAGAACATTCAATACAACTGGCCAAAGCTGGCCGATGTCCCGACGATTCTGGAAAAGCTGGCTGATGTTGAAATGCACGCGATCCAGACCTCTGGGAATACGATCCGCAACGTGACGGCGGATCATTTTGCGGGTGCCGCTGGCGATGAAATCGCTGATCCGCGTCCCATTGCGGAACTGCTGCGACAGTGGTCAACAGATCACCCTGAATTCCA
>JAPKCP010000293.1 GCA_028822885.1 Yoonia sp.
TGTCAGTTGCAGCAGGTGCGGATGCCTTTGGCGCAAACGCTGTTGTTTATCTATCCGACACTGTGCCAGAAGCTTTCGCCGCGCGGTTAACGTCACTTGGCGCACGGGTTGTGCGGCATGGTGCGACCTACGAACAAAGTATGGAAGGCGCAAAGACTGCAGCGTCCGACAATGGGTGGATCTTACTGTCGGACAGTTCGTGGCCCGGCTACATGGACCGCCCACACACGTTGATGGAAGGCTACCTTGTGTTGATGGCTGAGGTGGTGACTCAGATCGACACGCCACCAACTCATATTTTCTTACAAGCCGGGGTCGGGGGATTGGCTGTCGCCTGTGCCACCTACGCCCGTAAGATTTGGGGCGCCGCACCCTTTATCGTCGTCGTTGAACCAGATGCCGCCCCAGCGATCTATGCATCCATTGCAGCAAATGTCCCACAAAATACGACAGGACCAGTGTCTAATATGGGCCGTTTGGACTGTAAGGAGCCATCACTCATTGCCCTCAAAGGGCTTGCCCGGGATGCAGATGCCTTTGTTTTAATTTCGGAGAATGAGGGCGAGGCAGGCAGTCGCGCCGCTGCAGCTGCTGGACTTCTCTCAACGCCATCCGGGGCTGCTGGCATTGCTGCGCTTTTGGTGTCGGGTCCACACCGGACCGCACTCAAACTCACAGATACGTCTCGCGTGCTGTGTATTCTTAGCGAAGAGGCAACATGACACCCACCAGAGGTTTCCCCGCGTCAGAATTCAAAGCGCGCGTCGCAAAGGCGCAGGCAAGAATGGCCGAGGAAGACCTCGATGCGCTGCTTTTGACGACAGAACCTGACGTTCGCTATTTTACGGGCTTCCTAACTCGTTTTTGGGAAAGCCCGACGCGGCCATGGTTTATTGTGGTTCCTGCAAAAGGCGATCCAATTGCTGTTATCCCTGCGATCGGGGCGCATTTAATGGGCCAGACTTGGATCACAGATATTCGTACTTGGCGTGCGCCAGATTACGACGACGATGGCATTGGTCTGTTGGCAGAAACGCTATGCTCTATCACGCGTGAGACAGCCAAGATTGGCGTGCCAAATCAGATGGAAACGCATGTGCGCATGCCACTTTGTGATCTCCAACGTCTTAAACAGACCCTGAAGACCCGCGAAATTGTAGGTGACCAAGCTATCGTTCGGTCCTTGCGTATGATCAAAACAGCCGCAGAAATCGCAAAGATCAGTATGGCTTGTAATATCGCTGAACGCGCGTTTGCAAGAGTACCCGAAATCGTAGGTGCTGGGGTGCCGCTATCGAAGGTTTTTCGTGAATTCCAAGCCCTTTGCCTGCACGAAGGCGCAGATTGGGTTCCGTATCTGGCAGGCGCGGCGGACCAAGGCGGTTATGGTGACGTAATTTCGCCTGCCTCCGATGATCCACTACTGGCAGGCGATGTCCTGATGCTTGACACTGGCCTCGTTTGGGATGGGTATTTCTGCGATTTTGATCGGAATTTTGCAGTGGGGGAACCTAGTACAGCCGTTCAAGTCGCCCACGATAAACTGATGGATGCCACCCAAGCGGCCTTTGCCATTGCGAAACCGGGGGCTACAATGTGTGATCTATTTCATGCGATGAACGCTGTCGTTAATCCCGGTGGTGCAGGCTCTGATGCTGGACGATTAGGGCATGGTTTAGGGATGCAACTGACCGAATGGCCCTCAATCGTTCCAGTCGATCACACACCTTTGCTGCCGGGCATGGTCCTGACGCTAGAACCGGGCATCGTTGTGAACGGTGATAAAATTATGGTGCACGAAGAAAATATCCTTGTGACTGATGGCGCCCCTCAATTTCTATCAAATTTTCAACCTGAAAAGATGAGGATACTCTAATGGCGCTGTCGTATACTTTGTCCGAACCAACACGTAAACGCATCGGCCTTGCAGTGTTGCAAACAGATGAAACCCTAGAAGCCGACATGCGGCGGTTGTTACCCACAAACGTGGACGTCTACGTCACGCGTGTACCCTCAGATACGACAGTTACATCAGACTCCTTGGCAACGATGGCCGCAGTTCTCACCGGTGCCATAACCCTTTTTCCACCGGGCATGACCTTCGACGCCATCGGCTACGGCTGCACATCCGGTACGGCGGAAATCGGGCCTGCAAAAATCGCAGAACTGGTTAAAGCGGGAGCACAAACAGCGGCAGTGACAGAACCCGTTTCAGCCCTGATCGCGTTCTGCCAAGCGCAAAATATCACCCGTATTGGGCTTATTAGTCCCTATGTTGCAGAAGTTTCCGAAAAGCTACAGACTGTGCTGGCCACAAATGGGATCACAGTCACAACATTCGCCAGCTTCGAAGAACCGCTCGAGCGTAATGTCGTTCGCATTGACGACAAATCCATCCACACAGCGGCAGTAGGAATGAAAGGGGACTTTGATGCAATTTTCCTGTCCTGCACCAACCTGCGCACGCTTGATGTCCTTGAAGCCATCACGACAGACATTGGCAAACCTGTTCTATCAAGCAATCAGGTTCTGGCTTGGCACTTGCGCCAACTGTGCGGGCTTTAATCCACCTATTGCCACACAACTAGACACAGCTACCTAATGGCTATGAATGACACACCCGACAACAGCCGCGCTACAGCCGTTCCCGCAAGCCGCCTCGCGCGCCTAGGTCGGCTCGGATCAATGACGGCTGGGGTCGCAGGAAACATGGCTGTGAACGGCGCCGCCCAATTGGGGCGCGGTCAACGCCCGTCGATGCGTAATCTACTATTGACGCCTCGCAACATTGGGCGCGTCGCAGATGAACTTGCTAAAATGCGCGGCGCTGCGATGAAAATTGGGCAGCTCATGTCGATGGATACAGGCGATGTGCTGCCTCCTGAACTTTCACAGATTATGGCGCGTTTGCGGAATGATGCGCATTTTATGCCACCCGCTCAGCTCAAACAGGTCCTCAATGCAAATTGGCCAGAAAACTGGCTTCGATCATTCCAAAAGTTTGACGTGCGCCCGATCGCTGCAGCATCCATCGGACAAGTTCATCGCGCAAAACTTAAAGACGGTCGCGACTTGGCGATTAAGGTGCAATACCCCGGGGTCGCGCGCAGCATTGATAGCGACGTAGCAAATGTGGGTGTCTTAATGCGGATGTCAGGCCTGCTGCCCAAAGGTTTTGAAATTAAATCTTATCTGGCTGAAGCCCGCCAACAGCTACACGAAGAAACTGACTACACTCGTGAGGGCCAGCAACTTTCCAACTTCCGCGAGCTACTGCGCGACGACCCACGGTTTCTGGTACCTCAACAACATAACGATTGGTCGACACCTGATATTCTCGCGATGGATTACATAAACGGTGTGCCAATTGAAGACATGTCATCAGCACCACAAGAAATTCGCGATAAAATCGCACATGATCTGATCGAGCTCACCCTAAAAGAACTGTTCACATTCAACCTGATGCAGACTGATCCTAATTTCGCAAACTACCGCTATAACCACGCAACCAAGCAAATTGTTCTTCTCGACTTTGGTGCAACGCGAGCCCTCTCACCCACGATAGTCTCTCAATATCAGCGGATGATGAAGGCCGGCTTAACAGATGATGTTGATACATTAGAGCGTATTGCCAATGAAATTGGCTTTCTGGGGCCTCAAACGCAGCCAAACCACCGCAACCAAGTCGTTACCCTCATCCGCCTTGTGTTCAGCGCCCTCCGCGATAGCCCCAGCATTGATTTTGCAAAAAATGAACTTTCACAAGAGCTTCAACTCAAAGGCATTGCGCTTGCTAGGGATGGCTTTGTGCCTCCCCAATTACCAATTGACACCATTTTCCTACAGCGCAAATTCGGTGGGGTCTTCCTGCTCGCCACAAAATTGGAAGCTAAGGTGGCTATAGCCAAAATAATGAAGGCTCACCTCTTTGCTTAACATAACCCTGATTGTCAGCTGCACG
>JAPKCP010000294.1 GCA_028822885.1 Yoonia sp.
TTATCTTGCGCGACATGGGTCTTGTAGCTGTAGGTGTCTGACACCAGCGTGCGGGCATTGTTCAAATTGATCCGGTCGCCGAGTCCAGACATATCAAAGGACACGAAAATATAAAAAAAGTAGGCTATTATTACTAATGGTGCCGCCATCAACGTAATCTTTTTGCGTTTAAACTGCGTTACGGTTTGGGCGTGAAGGGTCGCGACGGTCATAGTATTACCTCTGCATTGCGGGTACCATTTGTCAGTCGGTTGCGCATCAGGCTCGACAGCTGGTCGACGGCAACGATCGTCAAAAACAGCAAGATGAAAATTGCGGCGGCCTCGTCGTATTTCCCAACGCCCCAGCTCATTGTGTTGCGCAGGTCATAGCCAATGCCACCGGCACCAACAAAGCCAAGAATTGCAGAAGCGCGAATGTTAATCTCAAACCGCAAAAGCGCATAGCTGAGATAGTTTGGGGCCACCTGAGGGATGACACCTAGCCACATTCGCTGGGACCAATTCGCCCCAACAGAAGCGAGTCCTTCAACCGGCTTGAGGGATGCGTTTTCGTTGACTTCGGAAAATAGTTTGCCTAATGCGCCAATTGTATGAAGAGCTATCGCAATCATCGCCGGCACGGGGCCGCCGCCCAACATAAAAATTAGCACAAGCGCAATGACGATCTCGGGGACGGCTCGCAAAATATCAAGAACCCGGCGGAGCGGTGCCACCAGCCATGGGACAGGCGCAAAGCCTCGCGTCACAAGTAGCGATATAACCAGCCCAATCACAGTCCCCAGAAGGGTCGAAGCGGCAGCGATATTAATGGTCTCGATTAACGACGGAAAGTATTTGATTAGGTAACCAGGCATCAGATGAGCGCGTTCGATCGCTTCACCGAACATAGCTGTGGGGAAATCAAAGACATTCCCGATACCATTCCAGAAGCCACCAGCATTGCGACTGTCTGCAGTATAAAACCCAGCCCCTAACAATGCAAAAAACAGAATTAACATGATGAAATTCATCAGTCGTTTGGCTTTGATTTGCGCAAGATATGCTGCGCTCAAAAGAGTAACGTTTGCGTGAGTCTCTGCTTGGTTTACCATACTTTGCCCCAAAACTAAATTGCTGGCCCAAGAATTCCCGGGACCAGCAGAAGGTTTTTAAATCGGCCCGCTTAATTAGATTTTGCCAGGCGGGCAGCGACGATAGACGTATAGGCGTCGTGGGTAATCGGATCAAAACCCATCACTTCACCGCCCGCGATGGCTGCCGCACATTCCGGATCGGTCTCGCCAATTGTATCGACAATGCCTGTAACAGCAGCGCGCACATCGTCAGGCAGCGCGTTGCGCAGAACAACTGGCTCACCCGGAATTAACTTGGAGCGCCAGATTTCCGTCAGATCATTCATGTCAACCAGCCCCGCATCAACGGCCTTGCGCAGCGCGCCAAATGTATATCCGTCTTCCCAGTTACCTTGACCATCAGTCCAAGTCACACCGCCATCAACGTCACCATTGTTCACCGCAACAATTGTCTGCTCATGACCACCAGTAAAGCGGACCTCACCAAAATAATCGCCACTTTCCATTGTTGCACTGATCAGGCCCGGGATTTCGACTGAGGGGATCAGATAGCCAGATGTGGAGTTTGGATCACCAAACCCAAAGACCTTGTCTTGCATGTCTTCGAGAGATGTCACGCCACTATCAGCACGCGCAAAACCGATAGAGTAATAGCCCGTAGAACCATCTGCATTTATTTTCACAAGAATTGGAGAAACGGCTTCTGGGTCAGCGATATAGACAGCCGCGTAAGACGACGGACCCATCAACGACAAATCAATTGTGCCACCCAGCAAACCTTGAATAACACCGTTGTAATCAGCGGGCGCAAACAGTCTTGTCGGCACGCCAAGTGCGTCTTCGACGGCGATGCGCAGGCATTCATTACTATTCATCCGATCTTGGGCGTTTTCGCCGCCTAAGATTCCAATGCGAAATTCGCTGATCGCATGAGCGTCAGCAAAGGCCGCGCTCGACATGGCAGTCGTCATAAGTGCAAGTGCGATGATCTTTTTCATCTGTGATCTCTCTTTGATTAAGAAGCGCCCCATCATGGCGCGCAAGATAAAAGGACAAGCGGTTATTGTGCAGCGATGTCAGTCAGCATTTTCGGGGCTGCTTCAGCTGTTTCAATTTGGGTTGAGGTTGTGGCCTCGGAAAAGCTGGCATCCGCGCCGTAGATATCACGGGCGGTACCGGTAGTGAGTTGCTCTGGCGTGCCATCAAACACGATCATGCCATCGCGCATTCCGATAACCCTGTCACAATAGCGACGCGCAGTATCAAGTGTGTGCAAGTTGGCGATCACCATCCGACCGTCTTGCTCATAAATGTCGCGCAAAGATTGCATCACGACCTGCGCATTCATGGGATCAAGCGAAGCGATTGGTTCATCCGCGAGAATGATCCGTGGGTCCTGCATCAAAGCGCGCGCGATGGCGACGCGCTGTTGTTGCCCACCGGACAGGGCTTCGGCGCGTTTTGGCGCATGCTCGGCCATACCCAACCGCTCCAGAATATCGATAGCACGGTGGATGTCACCGTCAGGGTAAAGATTGAACATTGTAGAAAGTGTGGATCGTCGGTTCAGCGTTCCGTGCAACACGTTCGACACAACATCCAGGCGCGGCACCAGATTGAACTGCTGAAATATCATCGCGCATTGAGATTGCCAATTACGCTTCGCAGTACCGCGAAGTGTGGTAACGTCTATCCCATCAAATGTGATAACGCCCGATGTCGCATCAGTCAGCCTGTTCAGCATCCGCAATAGCGTAGACTTGCCAGCACCGGACCGCCCAATAATACCAATCATCATCGGCTGATCAACAGTGAAACTCGCCGCACGAACTGCGGTGTTCGCGCCAAATGTCTTTGTAATAGTTTCTAGTCGCAGCATACATCACCTCCAATGTTGAAGGTGGTTTAGGCATACGAGGTTTCATATTTGTGTCGGCTTTATAAATCTTTTGTAACGAGACACGTCACACATCCGTACTACAGTGCAGCTTTCTGAGACTGGTAATTTGCCAATTGCGCTGCTTTCGGGGCTTTGTTGCACAAATCAGGCTGAGGTCGTGCTTCCCTTTTCCCCAGACGGATTTAGCCTATCGCCACGGTACAGAGAACTACCTTGCCTAGATCGGAAAGCCCATCGTGAAAACGTACACCTTGAAACTCAAAGCCATGATCTCAAGCCATTTGGCGCTTCGGATTCTCAGCTATAATCGCGTCTCCAGCAACTGTGAGACTGTAGTCTTTTTGAAGACGCTCCACAAAGGCATCCCAGCCCGGTTCTGCTCGAGAGCCAGATACATCATTCCTAAGAAACCGGTTTTCCTTCAGGGCAAACTCGAAGCGTGAAATCCAATAGAAGAAGTCGAGGGCTTTTGATAGAAGGTCAGTACTGATCTCGTCATGTCTCATGCCCATCTCCTACTTCATAGTTAGCGGTCTGAAGTTGTCCTGTCACGTTGGTTTTCCAAAGTTCTATAGCAAGAGTTGATCGATGCGGGCGGAGGGGTGGCCTACTGCGATGGCCTCTAGGGTAGCCTTGAGATAAGCGTAGCGTTCGGCATTGTTGAGCTTGCAGGTGGTTTAAGAAAAGCCCAGGATAGCTTTTCTTGGGCCGCTCTGCCACATTACCGAAAGGATACGGTGTTGCGCTCGACTGTCCCGATGCTGGTAGGTCATTCAATTAAGGATCCGTCGCATTGCCAGAAATGGACGACGCTCTTAAGTTGGGCTTATATTGAATTTTAGGATGAAAATTGCTTTAATCGCTTTATCGTTGGCTCCCTTTAATGGTGCAGTCGCTCAGGATGGTTTGTCTTCGCTGGGAGCAGTCGGTGGTGCTCGCGCCTACTCAGGCCACGAAATCGAATTTGGCAAAACACGCTT
>JAPKCP010000295.1 GCA_028822885.1 Yoonia sp.
GCATTGGCCGAAAAAATATCATAACAGGAGGCAAAAATGCCAGAAGCCCTTAACGACCTAAGAGTTTTCAACGATTTCGAACGTAACCCAGACCTGCTCGCGAAATTCGACAAAGTAATCCAGGCCTATTCAGCCGCAGCGATTTTTGCTGATGTACAGTATCGCACCGGGGTTATGGACAGCGGTATCAAGCCAGCGTTCCGGTCCAAAATCACCGGACAAGCGGTTACGGTACAGCTGTCCAAAGGCGACTTGGTTGATCCTTTGCGTGCGCTAGAAATGAGCCAACCAAACGATGTGATTGTTGTCGATGCAGGTGGAGATCTGAACACATCAGTCTGCGGCGGACTTATGGGCGGCTTGGCCCAAAACCGAGGCATCCGCGGGATGATCGTTGACGGGGCAGGGCGCGACACAGACGAGCTTGAGGATATTAACTGGCCCATCTGGACACGCGCTATTACGCCGCGTGGCACGCACACGATGTTCTCTGGCCGCAAAGAAGAACTATCGATCAACGTGCCAATTGCCTGCGGTGGCGTCGTGGTAAACCCCGGTGATTTCATCGTAGCCGACCTAATGGGCGTTATTGTTGTTCCATTGGAAATTGCTGAAGGGGTTGTCAAACTTGCCCAAGAACAGGCTGACCGCGAAGAAGAAACGCGCAAATGGGTGGCCAATGGTAAGACAATTGAGGATCTTTTGAATGAATTCGGCCGCATCTGAACCGGTTCTTATCGGCATCGACTGGGGCACTTCATCGCTCCGCGCCTTTCTTATTGGCGCGGGCGGGGAGGTCTTGGACCAAGTCTCAAAGCCGGAAGGCATTATGCACATCAAGAATGGTGATTTTGAGGGGTCATTCCGGGACCTGATCGGGCCATGGGGGGCTGCCTTTGGTTTGCCGGTTGTCGCATCGGGCATGATCACCAGCCGTAACGGTTGGATTGAAACACCGTATGTGTCGGTTCCGTCGGGCGTGCAGGACCTTGCTAACGCGCTTGTGACGCACCGCATGTCGGACGGGACGGAGGTGACTTTTGTCACTGGCATGACGACTGATCACGGCGGCACGCCTGACGTGATGCGTGGCGAGGAGACACAGATCATTGGTGCGTCAGCGCTCGGCATGTCGGATGGTATATTCGTGTTGCCCGGCACCCACAGCAAGTGGGTCACCGTATGCGACAATCGTATTGAAAACTATTCTACCTTTATGACCGGTGAGGTTTTCGCAGCACTTCGTCAGCATACTATTCTTGCTACCTTGATCGAAGATGGGCCGTTTCATGAAGGCGCGTTTCGCATGGGCTGCGCCGCGGGACTGGCAGAAGGAAGCAAGCTTTTGCATGACCTTTTTGGAGTCCGCACTTTGCCTCTTTTTGGCAAAATCACCGGCAGTATGGTCGAGGATTATCTTTCCGGCCTGCTGATCGGTACCGAAATTAAAGGGACTGATGATGCCTTGATCGGTGGGCCAGTCATAATTGTGGGGCGCGATGATCTGGCGGATCGTTACGAAATTGCTTTAAACGCGGCAGGTTTGAAGACCAAACGCGCACCCGATGATATTGTCGCGAAGGGTCATTTTCTAATCGCACAAGCGGCGGGGCTTTTGTCATGATGCAATTTGAAAGGGCACTGAAGCAAAATCCACTCATTGCAATTTTACGCGGGCTGGAACCCGATTGCGCGCTTGATGTGGCGGGCGTCTTGATGGACGCGGGTTTCCGGATCATCGAGGTGCCACTGAACTCCCCAGATGCATTCACCTCGATCGAACGGATTGCGCACAAGTTTGGCGATGACGTCGTCGTTGGCGCTGGCACTGTTCTGACCGGTGACGATGTATCTGCCGTCCGCGATGTGGGTGGGCAAATCATTGTAGCACCTAATATGAACCCGAAGGTGGGTGCACGGGCAGGTGCGCTGGGCTTGAAATGGTGTCCGGGTGTTCTCACTCCGACGGAAGCGTTTGCAGCGTTGGAATGGGGCGCGTCGGTCCTCAAGATATTTCCTGCCGAATTGGCTCCGCCAAAGGTTATTTCTGCAATGCGAGCGGTCCTGCCCAAAGAGGCAATTGTCGCGGTCGTTGGGGGCATCACGCCAGACACAATGGGCGAATACCGACAGGCCGGCGCTGACAGTTTCGGTTTGGGGTCTGCCCTTTTCAAACCATCATATGACTTGTCAGAGCTAAAGCTGCGCGCCGAGGGTTTTGTCACTGAATTCGAGAAGGGGAAAACCCGTTGAAACGGACAGTTGTCGTTACTGGAGGCACAGGCGGGATCGGTGCGGGCGTGGCTGTGGTCCTTCACAGGGCAGGATATCACGTTATCGCAGCAACCGTATCGCAGGGTGAAATTGACCGGTTTTCAGGGTCCCCTGAAATTGAGACATGCCTAATGGACGTCACGGACGGTGCGTCGGTTGATGCGCTATTCGGCCGGCTGGATGCCCTCGCGGGTTTGGTGAATTGCGCGGGCATTCTGGTGCGCAACGATGAATACGACATCGATGTTTTTCAAAAGGTGCTTGATGTGAACCTGACTGGAACGATGCGGTGTTGTCTTGCCGCGCAGCCGCTACTGGCGAAATCTGGTGGTGCCATTGTGAATACCGCGTCGATGCTAAGTACTTTCGGGGGGCCGTTGGTCCCCGCATATTCCGCGTCCAAGGGGGGAGTTGTGCAGTTGACCAAGGCCCTAGCTGGCAAATGGGCGGCAGATGGCATTCGCGTCAATGCAGTCGCCCCGGGCTGGATCGAAACCGAAATGACCCAAGGGCTGCGCGATGCACCCGAGCGTGAAGCTGCCATTTTTAGCCGTACTCCACTGCGCCGCTGGGGCAAAGCCAGCGAAGTTGGCGCCTTGGTGAAATGGCTACTGTCTGACGAAGCAAGTTTTGTAACCGCATCTGTCTATCCCGTCGACGGCGGATACTTGGCAATGTAAAAGGAGGCCCAGGATGGTCGATAAGAATAACTACGACGAACGCACACCGTATCAGCTGCCTTTCCCGGCGGACGCGCAGCAAGAGATCGTCATACCCCACGCAATTCCCGAAGATGAACGTCATTGGGTCCCTCAAGCTGATAATGTTTGGTTCCGCCCACTGTGTCTTAACCGTTCGCAAGGGTACTGGATGAACCTGTTGCGCGTGCGTAAATCAGGCGTGCTGTCGCGGCATCGCCATCCTCAGCCTGTGCATGGCTTTGTCTTAAAGGGGCGGTGGCATTATCTTGAGCATGATTGGATGGCCGAAGAAGGGAGCTATGTATACGAGCCTCCCGGCGAGACACATACGCTAGTGGTACCTGAAGGCGTTGAAGAGATGATCACCTATTTTCAAGTTAACGGCGTAATGTGTTACGTTGACCCATGGGGTGAGGTTTTGGGTTACGAGGACGTGTTCACCAAGATTGATGCCTGTAAGAAGCACTACGAAGATGTTGGCTTGGGAGCTGACTTTGTTCAACAATTTATTAGGTAAAGAAAATAATGTCTTGTGGCCTGAAAGACCAAAATAGTCTTGGCTAGGGGATTGTTTGCGGATCTAATTTTTTTTGCAACTCATGCAAATGCATACCCAAACTTCTGGGCAACGGTCGGTCAAAAGTTGACTGACCGTTGCCATGCAAGACACAGTATACGCTGGGACATCAAAGAGACAAACACGATAATCGGGTTCTCACCAGAAGATGGAGCCGAAGTGAAAGGTATCCCTGTAATTCGATTAAAGAGCCGATTGAGGAAGGCACTTCGCACTTCTCTTCCCGAGTGTTTCGTGCGCAGGTTTCCAGACTGGTGGCTGTGCGACTTCCCATTATCAAATAGGTCTGTTTCGACAAAACGGCCAAAGATAAATTCGTAGACAGCACCCTACAAAATGGTGCGGAATACGCCGATGGAGTAATTAATGTCTGACGCCGTTCCCCTCCGAACTGGTCG
>JAPKCP010000296.1 GCA_028822885.1 Yoonia sp.
ACGCGCCGTTTGAAACTTCGCAAGACCTATCCCCGATATTGGTTTTATCGCAGCGAGAGACACCCCAGTCTGCCGCCGCACTTTGAAGGAGACGCGCATGTTTGAATTTCTCAACCGGGCTACGGGTAGCAAAGAGACCGCACAGCCGGCCCCTTCTGCAAAGGCGTCAGCCACCGGGCCAGTGGTTGCGATGCAATCATCGGGCCGCGTTGCGTGGTCTCCGCGCGATATCGTATCGTTGACACGCAATGGGTTTAACGCAAACCCGATTGGGTTTCGGGCTGTTAAGATTATCTCAGAGGCCGCCGCTGCGCTGCCTTTGGTCGTCCAAGACCGGTTGCGTCGGTATGATGTGCATCCGGTTCAGGAGTTATTGGGCCGCCCGAATATGTCCCAAGGCCGTGCTGAATTGTTTGAGGCGTTGTTCGCGCAGATACTGTTGACGGGGAACGGTTATCTTGAAGCTGTGGCTGACGATGGGTTGCCTGCTGAAATGCATGTTCTGCGATCAGATCGGATGAGCTTGATCCCCGGTAAAACTGGCTGGCCTCTAGCATATGAATATAATTTGGGCGGTCGCAAGGTCCGGTTCCCGGTCACCGAAGGCATGAGCACGATTTGCCACATCAAGAGCTTTCATCCCCAAGACGACCATTATGGTTTCTCTCCGATGCAAGCGGCGGCCAATGCAGTGGATGTTCACAACGCCGCGTCGCGCTGGTCCAAGGCATTGTTGGATAATGCGGCAAGGCCCTCTGGTGCAATCATTTACAAGGGTGCTGAAGGACAGGCCCAACTGACGAACGATCAATACCAGCGTCTAGTTGATGAGATGGAAAGCCAGCATCAAGGTGCCAAGAACGCGGGCAGACCGATGTTGTTGGAAGGCGGGCTTGACTGGAAACCGATGGGGTTCTCGCCCTCTGACATGGAATTCCAGAAGACCAAGGAGGCTGCTGCGCGTGAGATTTCAATCGCTTACGGAGTGCCGCCAATGTTGTTGGGCATACCTGGGGACGCGACCTATGCGAATTATCAGGAGGCGAACCGGGCGTTTTATCGACTGACCGTTCTGCCGCTGGCCACCCGTGTGACAAGTGCGATTGCTGATTGGCTGTCTGACTTTTCGGGTGAACGCATAGATGTCCGTCCTGATTTGGACCAGATCCCTGCGCTTTCGATGGAAAGAGATTCCCAATGGCGACGCGTGGCTGATGCTTCGTTCCTGAGTGCCGCTGAAAAGCGTAGTTTGCTGGGGCTTCCTGCACTCGAGGTCAGCGATGACGCGTAATGTTGTTGATCTCGAGGGTCGGACTAAGAACCTGCCGCACCCGCCACCCGCTTCCGATTTTTGGTTTGCCCAGTTGGATGTCCGCCTTGGCCGGATTGAGTTCATGGTCGCCCGGTTGGAATGGCAAATTCTCCTGATTGCTTGCGGCGCCTTTGGCCTGCTTGTTCTTGAAATCGTTCAAGCTGTTCGTGGCTTCTGAAAGGATAAAATATGCACTTAGAACACAAATACTGCCAGCTCGGGTTAGATGTGAAGGTGACAGATGGCACTGTTATTTCGGGTTATGCATCGCTTTTTGGTCTGACTGATCAGGGCGGGGACGTTGTGGATGTTGGCGCGTATAGCCAGTCCCTTGGCTTTGCCAAATTAAAGGGCCGCAGTGTGAAAATGTTGTGGCAGCACGACCCAACACAACCGATTGGCGTTTGGGACGAGGTCCGAGAGGACGCCAAGGGATTGTGGGTTAAGGGGCGTTTGCTTCCTGATGTTGCGAAGGCCCGCGAAGCTGCTGCATTGCTTGAGGCAGGCGCGATAGATGGCCTGTCGATTGGGTATCGCACCGTGAAAGCTACCAAAGATGCCACCGGCAAACGCCATTTGTCTGAGCTTGAGCTGTGGGAGGTGTCGCTTGTGACGTTCCCCATGCTTCCCGATGCTCGGGTTGGCGCAAAAGGGGACGACCCTGATGCACCTGACCTGCGTGAACTGGCAGCCGTATTGGATGACGCCCGCCTCACGATCGCCCGCGTTTAGGGCTCCACCACAATTGATCACTTAAGGAGTGGAAGATGACCACAACTGGGAACGTTTCCCGGGCAGGGAAAGATGTGTCCGACGACATGTCACCGGCCCAAGAGTTACGGGCTGCCTTGGGCGGCTTTGTGACTGAATTCAAAGATTTCTCCAACGGCGTCAGCGCCAAACTTAAAAAACAGGAAGACCGCATGAACAAGCTTGACCGAAAAACCCTGATGGCTGCCCGCCCGTCCTTGGCTGTCGCCGCTGAAATGGATGCCCCGCATCAAAAAGCCTTTGCCGCTTATCTGCGCTCTGGCGATGATGATGGCCTGCGTGGTTTGGACATGGAAGGCAAAGCCATGAACACATCCGTTGCTGCTGATGGTGGTTATCTCGTTGATCCGCAGACGTCGGACACGATTAAAGGTACGCTGAGTGCAACTGCTTCGATCCGTGCGATTGCGTCTGTTGTGACCGTGGATGCGTCGTCATACGATGTGCTGGTCGATCACACCGATATGGGTGCTGGTTGGGCCACTGAAACCGGCGGTCTGACTGAAACTGATAGCCCGCAGATCGACCGGATTTCGATCCCGCTGCATGAGTTATCTGCATTGCCGAAAGCGTCACAGCGTTTGTTGGACGATACGGCCTTTGATATCGAAGGTTGGCTTGCCGGTCGTATCGCTGATAAGTTCGCGCGTTCTGAGGCGAATGCGTTTATCAGCGGTGACGGAGTGGATAAACCAAAGGGTCTGCTGACGTACCCGACCGTAGATAATGATGTCTGGGCATGGGGCAATATTGGTTATGTGCCAACGGGTGCTGCTGGTGGCATTGATGATGGGGACCCGATTGTGGACCTCGTTTATGCCGTTGGTGCGCAGTACCGCGCGAATGGCACGTTTGTGCTGAACTCCAAGACAGCCGGCACGATCCGTAAGCTGAAAGACAATGATGGCCGGTTCTTGTGGTCCGATGGTCTGGCGGCGGGAGAGCCTGCACGTCTCATGGGCTATCCGGTTCTGATTGCTGAGGACATGCCGGACGTTGCCGACGATGCGTTTGCGATTGCCTTTGGTGATTTCAGCACGGGCTACACTGTGGCCGAACGCCCTGATCTGCGTGTTCTGCGCGATCCGTTCTCAGCTAAGCCACACGTTCTGTTTTACGCCACAAAGCGTGTTGGTGGGGCTGTGTCTGACTTTGGCGCAATCAAGCTTTTGAAGTTCGCGACCAGCTAACGCTGATGTCGTGACGCAGGGGCGGGTCTTTACGGTCCGTCCTACCCCCGGATGCACATCTGTCCCATGCAGCGTTGTCTAGCTGCTTCCTTCCGTCCGAGCGGCGTTGTGGGTGTGCGTCCGGGTCAACCAAGGCCAAAGCCGCAGGATATGTCGGAGTTTCCCATGATGTTAGTCGAAGAGACCACAGTGCCCACAGCGGCCCTTCCGGTCGCCCAATTCAAAGACCATATGCGGCTGGGGTCAGGCTTTGCCGATGATGATTTGCAGGATGGCCTGCTTGAGTCCCATTTGCGCGCAGCGATTGCTGCAATTGAGGCCCGCACGGGTAAAATATTGATTGCCCGCGATTTTATGTGGACGCTGTCGGCTTGGCGAGATGCGTATCGTCAGCCGCTTCCTGTGGCCCCAGTGGCTGCCATTTCTGGTGTCACGTTGATTGATCGGTTGGGCGTTGAAACGGCTGTTGCTGGTCTGGCCTGGACGTTGGAGGTTGATTCACATCGCCCGCGTTTGGTGGGTCTGGGTGGTATGCTGCCAACGATCCCGCACGATGGGTCTGTACGGATCGGGATGTTGGCTGGATATGGGTCAGAATGGTCCGACCTGCCAAAAGACTTGGCGCAAGCTGCGCTCTTGCTGGCTGCACATTTTTA
>JAPKCP010000036.1 GCA_028822885.1 Yoonia sp.
ATTAGCCGAACCTACCGGCCCGTCCTTGTCGCGGCGGGGGTGATCCCAGCGGCAAAGGAATCGGCCGAGAGCCAGTGAGTACCGTAATCGCCCGCGGTCCGAAAAGTGTCCGTAAGTCGGGGTGCAGGGCGGATAATCCACCTGTATAGGCCCCGTAAGCTGGTAGAATTAGTCGGTTTTCATCATATACAAAACAGGGTCGCTGACGCCCAGCACCGAGAATGCCGTGTTTGGGATGATAATGGCCTGACACCTCAGGCACAGCCGCGCTTGCGATGTGACGAAAGGCAAGTGGACCAACCATATACTGCGCCAAATGTGTTCCGCCAAGGTCAACTGGTCCCGGATCATGATTGCCTTCGATCCAGATCCATTGCCGTCCAGCTTGCAGGCGTGTCAGGGTCGCTTTGTTGTTATCATTCAAGGAATTAGCGCCAAGAAGATCGTCAAAGCTATCGCCCAAACAAATGATAGTATCTGGGTCGTGACGGGTCACATCAACGTCAAGGCGGTTCAACGTTTCAAGGTTTTCATACGGCGGGATCAGCGTGCCAGTGCGCCGTGCGATCCGGTCTGATTTGCCCAAATGCAAGTCCGAAACCACAAGCGTGCGCACATCAGGTATCCATAAAGCGCCTGTTGCCTCTGCATGTAGGGTCACGCCAGCGAGTTGAAAAACATGAGCGGTCATAGGACCCAAGTGCAGCGCGATGTCACGTTTGGCAAGCCTCTATTGTGGTAGCTGACTAAGCCCTGCACTTTCCATGAGGGCTGCTGCGGCTTCTTCCAGCAGCCGATCCTGAGCGCTGCCTGCGACTGTGATTTTCCCACGTTCGAGCAACATAGGCGCTGAAAGCGGCGATACTCGGTTCAACGTGACATGGTCGATCCGACCTGCGGTACGCGCCATCATTTCCTCAACACGGCCAAAATCAACAAGGCCGCGCAATGCTTCTTCGCGGGTGATTTGCAAAATCAGGTGGTCAGGATCGTATTTTGATAAAGTGTCATACAGGATGTCGCTTGAGAACGTTGCCTGCCGTCCTGATTTGCGGGCTTGTGGCAAGTTGCGTTCAATCAAGCCAGCGATGGTCGCCGCCCCCCGGAACGTCTTTTTCATCACGGCATTACCACCCAACCAGCTTTCAAATCCGTCGTTAATCGCGGTTGTGTCGAATAAGGGGGCCGGATCGGTCACGGGATCGAGGCCCCAGAAAAGTGTGGCATAGTCAGTCGCAACAAAACCCAACGGGTGCAGGCCAAGCTGTTCCATCCGTTGTGTAAGCAGCAGACCCAGCGTTTGTTGGGCATTGCGACCTGCAAAACCATAGACGCAAGTATAGTGCCGGTCGTCGAAAAACATGCTTTCAACAAGGATGCGATCCGCCTCGGGCAGCTTTGAAATATCGCGCTGAAGGGCTAGCCAGTCTGCAGTGTGTACCGGCAGCGATGGCCATGTGTCTTGCTGGAACATCCGTAGAATGCGGGCTTGCAGTTGGGTAGAGGTCGCAAACTTCGTTCCCATAAAGGTTGCGATTTTGGGGGTCTTTGCCGCGTCGCGTGTGACCTGGACCGTCATATCCTTGAGGCTGTCATAGCGCACGATTTTACCACCGATTAAGAATGTATCACCGGGGGTAAGCGTTGCGGCAAAAGCCTCTTCGATCTCGCCTAAGGCTTTGAAATTACCCTTAAGCTTCACCTTCAGGGTATCGGTGTCTTGGATCGTCCCGATGTTCATTCGAATGCGTTGAGCTGATCTTGGATCGCGCAGTTGCCATAAACCGTCGGGGCGTTGTAGCAGGCGTTTCCACTTATCATAGGCGCGCAAGGCATAGCCGCCAGTGGCGCAAAAATCGAAGCAATCATCAAATTGTGGACGTGTTAGTCCTGTAAATGCGCCGACTGTTATCACCTCAGCGTAAAGGTCATCGGCGTCGAATGGTCCGGCGCAAGCGGTGATTAGAATGTGTTGGCACAGCACGTCGCGGGGGCCGGGGCCTTTAGGGTCGCCGTCAAGATCGTGTGCGTGAACGGCCTCTAACGCTGCGACGCATTCGACGACTTCGAACCGGTTTGCGGGGACCAGCAATGCCTTTGATGGCGCGTTATAGCGGTGGTTTGCCCGTCCGATACGCTGGACAAGGCGTTTGACGTTTTTGGGCGCACCGACTTGGATCACAAGGTCCACATCGCCCCAGTCAATGCCCAGATCAAGTGATCCAGTGCAGACTATTGCCTTAAGTTGACCTGCGACCATCGCCGCCTCAACCTTTTCGCGCTGACTACGGTCGAGTGAGCCGTGGTGGATGCCTATCGGGAGAGAGTCATCGTTGGCAAGCCACAGATTGTGAAAGAAAATCTCAGCCTGCGCGCGCGTGTTATGGAAGATAAGCGTGGTGTTATGCCGCTTAACCTCTTTCAGAACGGCTGGGATCGCATATTTGCCGCCGCCGCCTGTCCAAGGTGGATGTTCGTCTGTGACAAGCATCTTAATATCGGGGGCAGGGCCAGGGTCCGCGTGCAAGATTGGGCAGGGATCGGGATGGCAGGCAAGTTCATGGGCGATTGCGTCGGGGTCTTCGACGGTTGCGGATAGTCCCACACGGCGCAAACTGGGGGCCAGTGTTTGAAGTCGTGAGAGGGCCAGCATGAGTTGATCGCCCCGTTTGCTCTCCGACAACGCATGGATTTCATCAACGATAATCCGTTGTAAGCCTTTGAAAATGCGGGGCGCGTCTTCGTAAGAGGTTAGCAGCGCGAGGCTTTCAGGGGTGGTCAGCAGGATATGCGGCGGGTCAGCCCGTTGACGACGCTTTTGGGTGTATGACGTGTCCCCAGTGCGGTCCTCGATCCGGATAGGCAGGGCCATATCATCCACAGGTGTTCGCAGATTGCGTTTAATATCAGCGGCTAAAGCCTTAAGCGGTGAGACGTAGAGCGTGTGTAATCCGTCGTGGTCGCCATCCGCGAGCTCCATCAACGTAGGTAAAAAACCCGCAAGCGTTTTGCCACCACCGGTTGGCGCAATGAGCATCAGGGCAGGAGCGTCTTTGCGATCCAGCATCTCTTGCTGATGCGGATGAATCGTCCAACCACGCGTCGCAAACCAGTCAGTGAAACGTGTTGGAAGGATCATTTGCGCGGTGTTAGGGATTTGAGAACGGCCTGCACATGTGTTGGTAAACTGGTGTCTGCATCTGCTGGTGCCATGTCGAGGCCTGCAGCGACATCTTTGACAAGAATGCCAATAGAATTGTCCTCTGCAAAGCCATCACGGGCAAATTCGATGTCATTGAAACCCGAAGCCAGCCAATTTTGACCCGACGACGTGTGGATCAAATTGAGCAACTTCTTCTCATCAATGCCAGCGGTATCAGCCCAATCCAGCACAGTCCGAGTCATGGCTGTGTGCGATGCGGCGAGCAGATTATTCAAAACTTTGGACGCCATGCCAGCCCCATATTCACCCATGATATGAAAGTCTTGGCCCATCGTGTTGAACAACGGCATATGTGCGTTGATCGCGGTTTTGTCACCGCCAAGCATGAAGCTCAGTGTGCCAGCCTTTGCTTTGACTTGGGCCCCAGACATCGGCGCGTCGATTAATGTGATGTGTGCGGGAACGCGGTCGCGTAGGCCAAGAACATATTTTGGTGACAGTGTGGATGAGATGATGATCGTCTCTAGTGTTGGGCAATTAGTGAGATTTTGGGCGCCAAACAGGACGTCATCTGTCTCATCAGTATCGCGCACGACGGTGATCAAAGTGGTTAAGCCATGCGCAAAATCCGCAAGTGGTTGATCATCACCACGCCCTAGGATGATGTCAAAACCTCTTGTGTCGAACCCCGCTTGCCGCAGGTTTTCCAACATCGGTCGACCCATGCGCCCGCACCCTGCAATTCCTATAATCATACATTTCCTACCTGTTTTGGTAAGAGTGCCGATAATCGCAGACGGCTGCAATGGGGGCATCGGGTCGATGCCTCCGGCGGGAGTTGTTTTGGCCAAATGAAGGGCGCCCACGCGTGATTAGTGGATGATGTCTTCTTCTTTGACGAACATGTTTTCCCATGCCCGATCCACCAATTTGGGCGTCATCTGGTAAGGAATGCCTTCAAAATCACAAATCGCAATCATTTGATCGATCAGAAAAAGCGGCTGGTAGTTCGCGTAGGCATTGCCGATTTCAGGATACCGATTGTTGAGCAGGTGAATGAGGGTGTCCTCGTCTAATGGCATCCGGCGTTTCCGTGCAACCATCGCGAAGATTTTGAGGAAATCCGCCTGATCGGGGCCATCGATTTTTATTTTGTAGAAAATCCGGCGTAATGCCGCCTTATCGAAGATCTTGTTTGGGTGGAAGTTGGTTGAGAAGATAACGAGGGTGTCAAACGGCACCTCAAATTTCTCACCTGATTGCAGTGAAAGGATGTCTTTGTTTTCTTCGAGGGGAACAATCCAGCGGTTAATCAGGGCCTGCGGTGGTTCAGCCTGACGCCCAAGGTCATCCACGATAAAGATGCCGCCAGTTGATTTCATCTGCAGCGGGGCCTGATAGGTCCGCGCTGTTGGATTGTAGACCAGATCGAGCATTGAGAGTGACAATTCACCACCCGTAATAACGGTAGGTCGTTCGCATTTGACATAGCGCGTGTCAAAACGCCCTGATGTTCTGCGCAGGGAGTTGGGATCGTCACTGTCATCTTCTGCCGCAGAATGGACGATTGGATCATAGACGGTAATCACCTGACCTGAATATTCGATTGCCCGTGGCACATAAATTTTATCGCCAAGGGCGTCCCGAATACCGTTAGAAATCGAGGACTTTCCGTTACCCGGAGGGCCATACATCAGGATTGAGCGACCAGCCCCAACCGCAGGGCCGAGGTGATCAAGCAATGTGCTCGGTAAAATCAGATGGCCCATCGCAGACACCAAACGGTCGCGGGTGACGTGAATATTGCGGATCGATTGCCGCTTAATTTGTTCGCGATACACGTCCAGTGGCACTGGCATAGCACCAAAATACTCAGATTGCGCAAGAGCATCGAGCGCGCGGGCCTTTCCTGCATCGGTCAGCTGATAGCCCATTTCGGTACCTGCGCTCGCTGACATTGTTCCTGTCGCTTCGAGCAAGAGTTGTGCGCGGGCCAAATCAACCAATTCCTGCACGACAGGGACAGGCAAACAGATCACCTTGCTCAACTCGGGAACCTTATTGATGTTCATACGAAACATAGTCTTGATCAGGATGTCCCGCATCATCGCCATTGGTAACTGCATACCGGCAAGCCCTTTGGGGGCAGGGGGTGCCATGATGGGTTGGTTTTCAATACTCATAATAACGCCTGACTGTTTTAACGCCCCGAAACCGGGACGCATTTGTCTATATACAACCAAGGTATTATGGCGGAATGATGAACGAAACACTCATATTCTAAGGCATTTGTGCCTGCTTAGCGTGTAATCAGAACAATCAGTAGATAGAATACAAGTGTCATTCCCAGCGGAAAACCCATTGGAAACCTTTTACCGGCTGTCCAGCTTTCCCAATGTGGTACGGCCGTGCGAATTGGTGTCATGCGGGCCAAACGGTGGGCGAAAAAACCAGCAAGCAGGCAAGCTGAGAAAAGTGGGATCATCAGTTTGATGTCTGCTGTAGCAATAAATGGACCAGCCGCTGCGATGAATTTTGCATCACCCGCACCCATCGCTCCGGCAGCATTCAGGATAATGCCCACGATGAGCAGCACCGGTAAGTGGGTCCAGTGCCAAAGATATTGCTCAAACGGAAGCGCAATCAAGCCCAACACTGCGTAGGCTGCGACCAACGCCCCGACAGCCACATTTGGAATTTTCATCCGTGAGAGATCGCTAAAAATCACGAAGCCTGAAATAGGAACAGCAGCGAGAAGGAACCAAGCCGCTGCCCAAGATGTTAATCCATCCACGTTACACAGCCTTTAGTTGGCGACGTTGTCTTCGAGGGCACGCAACGCGCGCGTTGCTTCCTCAAAGTGCTGTGGATGCGTGTCGATCGCTTCACGCAGCAGGCCTTTACCGATAGTGATGTCATTTTGTTTGATGGCCGTCAGAGCCAACGTGTGCAGCAATTGCGCCCGTTCAATCTGGTCCATCGGAATGACAGGCAAATCGTAGTTGCGCTGCGCGCCGCGCGCCAGAATAATGTTGTTCTTGGCGGTAAACAGTGTCGGGTTATGGCGCAGCGCGTCCGTAAACATACGTTCTGCATCGCGGTAATCACCACGTGTCAGCTTGGAAAAACCCCAGTTATTATAAACGCTTGCAGGTGTGGTCGTCATGCCAACGGCTGTCTGGTAAAAACTATCCGCTTTGTCCCATTGTTCTTTGCTGTCTGCGATGATGGCCTCAAGGCGGTACCGCTTAAACGTCTCATGCGTGGGAGGGATTGCATTCAAGGTTGTGGCTGCCAAATCCCACTGGTTGGTACGGATATATGCGTCTGCCAAGTCAACACGGTCGTCGTTATTGGCTTCAGCGTGGTTCGTGACGGCGGTCCATGCCAAAACTGCCTCATTGCTGCGCTTGGCCCGGATCAGGGATTTTGCAAGACCGCGCAGAAGATCTATCCTGCCCGGATCATTCTCATTGGCGCGGCTAAAATAACTTACGGCTTCATCAGGGTCGCCGACGGTTAGAAACACATCATTTAGGTTGGTTTCATCCACAACATTAAGGTCTTGCAACGCACGTTGCACTTCCTCGTCGCCTGACCGTCCACATGCTGTCAACGCCACAATAGCGGCGATGCACACTGGAAAAAGAATAGGGTGGCGCATTTTTTTGCGTCCTTTTTACTGCTCGTACCTCAAAGCGCTGGCGTAAGGAAAAAATCTCCTGCTCCACGTCGCACCAATTCAAATTGTTGTTCTTCTTGGGTTTCAACATAGGAAGGGTCATTTAATTTAGCGAGAGCCGCACGTAAGTTGTCGCGGATTTGGTCGGAATTTCCATTATCCGTGGCAAATGCGCGACGGAATGTTTCGCTGGCTTCACCAACTCTGTCCTGTTCCATCAGGGTAACGCCAAGGTTATTCCATGCGGGCGCAAATTCTGGGGCTTCTTCAGTTGCGCGACGTAACCAGCGTTCTGCCTGACCTAAGCGGCCCAACCGCAAGTTTGCTGACCCTAACGCTGATAGTGTATCAGAGTTCAGCCCCTGCTGTGATGCCGCGCGTTTATAGGCTTTGAGGGCCAATTCGAATTGGCCAGCTTCCATCAGCCTATGACCCACGATCAACCCGTCAATGTCGGATTCCCCAGAAATACCGGGGGCAAAGGGGTCGTCTGCAGGACGATCAAAGCCGCCCGTAGAACAGGCGGCTAAGACAGTAAGGGCCAACAAGATGGGTAAGGCCCGAATGTAGGTCATATGTGATTGCCTTGTTAGCTGCCCAAGTTCTGGGATATGCCGTAGATTGATGGTCCGATCAAGATGACCAGAAGCGGTGGCACCGTCAACATCATCGTAGCCAGCGTCATCTTTGTTGGCAGCTTGTTCGCGGCTTCTTCAGCACGCATCACACGTTTGTCCCTCATTTCAGAGCCATAGACCCGCAGCGCGTCGGAAATTGATGTACCAAACTGTTGGGACTGCACCAAAACGGTCACAAAACTGGTGATGTCTTGAACACCGCACCGTTCAGCCATGTCCTTTAGCACAGACCCTTTGTCCTTACCGGCTTTCATCTCGTGGCTGACCACTTCAAATTCACCAGCCAGATCAGGAAAACCTGATTTCAGCTCGCTCGATACACGGATGATGGACTGGTCAAGAGACTGACCCGCTTCAACACACACTAGCATCATATCAAGGCAATCTGGAAAACCGTTCGTGATCGCCTCGTGACGCTCTGCCTGTCGGCGCGTCACCCAATATTTTGGCATCATGTAAAATGCACCACCGGGAAGCAGGACCCACATCAGTAGATCTTTGGTTTCAACGTCAGCACCGCCCGAATTCATCATAGCATAAACTGCACCGATAATCAGCCCGATCACACCCAACAAAAACTGAGCAAAATGGTACGTGCGAACGGCGTTTTTGCCTTGGTAGCCCGCCTGCATCAGTTTCAGCTTCACAGCACTGAAATCTTCTTCGTTCTGTGGTTCAAGGAAGTTGGCATATTTTTCAAGCTGATCACGTCCCGAAGCTGCGCGTAGCTTCTCAGGCTTGCCCGGTATCTTTTGAACAGTGCGGGTGTTTACCCGCAGCTTGTCCAACGGATCGGCTTGCTTTTTAAGGAGGACAGGCAATGTCATCAGGATCATCATGAACCCAAGCGCACCGACTAACATCAGTGGGCCAAATGGCCCAAGCATGTCTTCGATCATGAGTTTGGCGTTATCAAAGAATTCCATGTTAGACCTCAGACCTTTATGTTCACGAGTGAGCGCATGACGATCATGTTCACGATTAAGAACGCAGCAACGATGAGACAGGCGGGGATAAAGACATCTGTTTCCATGACTTCATCGAAATAGCCGGGTTGAATGACATTGATGGTGATCAATGCCAGAATTGGGAATGCTGACAGCAGTTTACCTGACCATTGTGCTTCAGCGGTGATGGCTTTTACCCGGCGAAACAGGCGGAATCGCGCCCGGATCACTTGTGCTAATCCATGCAGAATTTCAGCCAAGTTACCACCAGATTGCTGCTGGATCGTCACAGCTACGGCGAGAAAGCGCATGTCTTGCATGTCCAGCCGTTCGGCCATCGCTTTAAGGGTTTCGCCCATATCGCGACCATATGCGACCTCGTCTGAAATCATGCCCATCTCGGTGCCAAGCGGATCTGCGATTTCTTTTGCCACGATCTGGATCGCAGATGAAAATGGATGCCCAACTCGTAGGGATCGGACCATCAGTTCAACTGCTTCTGGCAGTTGTTCTTCGATCATCGACATACGTTTGTTGGCTTTGCGCCCAATCCACATGTAAACTCCGCCAATCCCCATCCCAACAGACACGAAAGAGCGCACAAGTGGTTCAACCTCGGTACCAACAGTCAAACCGATAAACGCCGCAACGCTGGCGCCACCCATTACCATGATCAGCTGCATCGGTGAGAATGCGATGTTCGCTTTTTGGGCTTTAGACGCCAAAATCGAATAAAGCGGAATGCTTTGCGATTTCATGTGCTGCGTCATTTCCTTGCGCAGCTGTTCCAGAACCTGTTCGCGCTGGCCGCCTTTTTCAAGCAGGGCCAAACGACGGTTCATTTTGTTGTCAAGTTGGACAGATTTGCCGAAAATCAATAAATACGCGCCCTGTACCAGTAGTAAGACTGCAACAAAGATGACGACATAAATGACGGGTTGTGCTGAAATCATGGACCTTACTCCGCAACCATTGGTTCAAAGATAGCTGGCGGCAAATCGTAGCCCCACAGCTTAAAGCGGTCAGAATAGGCCGACCGCACGCCAGTGGCCGTAAAGTGGCCGATAATTTTGTTGTCAGGCGTCAGACCCACACGCTGGAAACGGAACACTTCCTGCATGGAAATAACGTCACCTTCCATACCGGTAATTTCAGTAATTGAGGTCATGCGACGTGATCCATCCTGCAATCGAGATGCCTGCACGATCAAATTCACAGCTGAAGAAATTTGGGAGCGAACAGCTTTTAGTGGCATTTCAATGCCTGCCATCGCGATCATGTTTTCCAGACGCGAAATACCATCACGCGCGTTGTTGGCGTGGATTGTCGTCATTGATCCATCGTGGCCTGTGTTCATCGCTTGCAACATGTCGATTACTTCTTCGCCACGTGTTTCACCCACGATGATCCGGTCTGGACGCATCCGTAGTGCGTTTTTCAGACAGTCGCGCGGGGACACCTCACCTTTGCCTTCAACGTTTGGTGGACGCGATTCCATCCGACCAACGTGTGCCTGCTGGAGCTGGAGTTCCGCTGTATCCTCGATTGTGAGGATACGTTCGTTGTTATCAATGAACGATGACAATGCGTTCAGGGTTGTGGTTTTACCGGACCCCGTACCGCCAGATACGATGATATTAAGGCGTGTAGCCACAGCAGCCTGCAAGTATGCGGCCATTTCTTCAGTAAAGGCACCAAACCGCACGAGGTCTTCGATCCCAAGCTTGTCCTTCTTAAACTTACGAATGGACACCAGTGATCCATCAACCGCCACGGGAGGAACCATGGCGTTGAAACGCGATCCGTCTTGCAGGCGCGCATCGACGTAAGGGTTACTTTCGTCAACACGACGGCCCACAGCGGATACGATTTTGTCGATGATCCGCATCAGGTGTTTTTCGTCTTTGAAAGTCACATCGCTAAGTTCAAGTTTACCGTCTCGCTCCACAAAGATCTGTTGGGAGCCGTTCACTAGGATATCGTTTACCGTGTCATCCTTCAAAAGTATCTCAAGGGGGCCAAGGCCGGTGACTTCGAAGTACAAATCTTGCGTCAGGGTTAGGCGTTCTTCACGGTTAAGAACGATGCCCATTTCATCAAGCGTTTCGGCGGCAATGGCGTCAATTTCCGCGCGCAAATCTGCCTCAGTGGCGGTTTCCAGAGCGGCAAGGTTGAGACTATCGAGGAGGGCTTTGTGCAGCTCTACCTTGATTTCGCTCAAGCGGACTTTGCGCCGTTTTTCCTTGTCGGCAGCGGCAACATCAACGACAGCCTCAAGTGGCATGGCGCGCATGAGGGACTTTTTTTGGGTCGGTTCCTTGACCGGATCAGGGACTGCGACCAAATTGGCCTTGCCACCTATCTTCGTGGTATCGCCACCGGCGCCGGGCTTTTTGTACTTAGAAAACATTTGTTTCTTCCTTCCCCTCAGCCTTCAACGGCTTCAGTGGCACCAACTTCATGAACTGACTTCGCGAGTTTTGCGATTTCTTTGCGTAATGCATTTTTGGGGAGACCGGCTGCGAGCGGCAGTCCGTGGTCCGCGTTTTGCGCGACAGGCTTTCCGCCATCAGGCATCATCACGTCAAGACTGATACCAAGGCTTTCTGCTAACCGCTTAATTCTTGATTTCCCGTTCATATCGGTGAAGCCGGGCGCACGATTAAGGACAAATCTTATCTTATCGAACGGAAGGTCCTCAGATTGCAGCGCGCGTTTCATCCGCAACGTGTTCTGGGCAGACCGCATATCGAGTTCGATCACCCCAAAATAGACGTGGGCGGCTTCCAGGACAGTTTGCGACCATTCAACCATTGTTGTTGGCATGTCGATAATAACATAGTCAAAGTGGCTAGCCGCCAAATCCATAATGCGCTGGATGTCTTCGGGACCAACAAGATCGAGTGGGATCATATCGAATGGGGCGGTAAGAACGTGCAGTTTTTCATCATAGGTGGACATGGCCTGCATGAACGATTCGCCGTCCATTGATTCAGTGTCTGTCAATAATTCAACGATGGTTTCACGGCGTGGCAGGTCAAGATATGTCGATGTTGTTCCAAACTGAAAGTCGAAATCCAGAAGACAAACTTTGGGTGCATTGCCCTTATCAAGGGTAGCCAATTCCCAAGCAAGGTTCACGGCCAATGTTGTCGCACCAATGCCACCAGACATGCCGTGGACTGGAATGATCACACCATTCTTGCCGCCGCCGGGTTTTTTACGCGGCGCATTACTCTGATCGGGGCTTGCGGCCATCACTTCTGGCGGTGTCAGAACACGGTCAATCGCTCGGGCAAGTTCATTTTCAGGAAGCGGGTAGGGGACAAATTCATCGCCGCCCTCGCGTAACAGACTGTGCAACGCGGCGGGGCTGACGTCCTCAGTGATGAGGATCACCTTGATGCCTTTGGCTTTTGCGCCTGAAATAATCTGGCTGATCAAAGAAAGCCGATCTTCGTCTTCTTGATCCATCGCGATAGTTAGAAACTTAAGTGATGCAGCATCAGGTTGTGCAAGGAACGGGATTGCATCTTCAAACGACAAATCACCCCATTGTTCACCTAGTGCGGCTTCCATGTCTTCAATCAACAGATCAAAAATCTGAACGTCACGGCTAACGGTACAGGCGACAATTGGCTGTGTTTCGTGCTGCAAAACTGCGCTGCTCATTAGCTAAATCCTCATCATTGCGGGTTTATTCCGGTGATGCAGAGCAGTCTTCGTATGCCCTTGATCAGCCGGCCCACACAGCCCGTGCGGAGAAATCCCTATGATGCGGTTTTGGCCCTCAATGGTGTCGAGATTGGGGCCAAAAGATTGTCTTTGTGCGATAACTCGCAACGATCATGGCTATTCTTAAACGTTGTTGACGCAACCCTTACAGATTGCGTCAACAAATTTCGTACAAAAAGAGTGTTTTGGAAGGTGAGATTAACCTCCGTTGCCACCACTATTGTTGCCACCACCGCCTGCAGTCGCGCCACCTGATGCAGACGGGGCGGTTGTAGCGGTTACAGTTGATGTTGGTGCTGCACTTGCGACGTATTCGCGGAAGATAACTTGTGCGTATCTGCCGTTCAGCTCAGAGCCGTCACTGTCAACAAATCCAGATACTTCCGTGAGCGTGCGCCTGTTGCGGCGTTCCATTGCTTGTGTGGAAACGAGTGGCTGTTCTTCGCCAAATGATACAACCGCTTCCAAACGGGTACGGCTGATGCCTTGTGAGGACAGGAACGACACAACGGCCTGCGCGCGGCGCAGACCAAGACGACGGTTGTAAGCACTCGAACCGACAAGGTCGGTATGGCCGAACACCTTAAAGCGTATTTCTGGAAACTGTTTTATCCAGCTTGCCTGTTGGGTTAGTGTCGCACGTGCGGAGTTGTCCAAAGTGGCAGAGTTGAATGCAAAAGTTACAGTCGATTCGACTTCGGATGAGAACCGGCGCTGCAAGTTAATGGCTAACCCGCTCTGACCCGTTTGGGCCAAGTGGTTGTTCATTGTCGCGTTGCCGAAGTTTCCGTTATCGAGTGTAGACCCGAGGGGGCTATCAAATGCCCCGCCCGAAGTTTGGTCACATGCTGCGAGGAAAGCCAGTGCAACAATAGCTGTCAAATAAATTTTCATTGGATCATTCCCTCTCAATCGTCCAGCACGTAGCCGTAAGACCCGCTAAAGTCTTGTCTGGCAACTTCAGCGGCGCCACCGGATGTTGGTGCATTACTTGCGGCAACACGGCCAAACAGGAACAATTCACGTTCGGTCGGTGGACGCACACGGTCGGTTGGCAAGGCAAGTGCTTCACCGCGTGTTGGTGTCACAAGATGTGGTGTTACGATGATAACCAGCTCTGTTTGACGCCGCGCATATTCTGCACTGCGAAACAGGGACCCAAGCACAGGCACATCGCCCAACCAAGGCACCTGACCGTTCAGATCCGTGAAGTCATCTGACAACAAACCCGCAATCGCGAAACTTTCGCCGTCGCGCATTTCCACTGTCGTTGACGTTTCACGCCGCTGAAAAGCGTCGATACTGAAACCACCAGCTGTAATCCCATTGGATGGGTCGATGGACGAGACTGAAGCCGTTAGCTGCAGGTTGATAATGTCTTGATCAACAACCGTTGGAATGAAGTTCAGTTCAACACCAAACGGCTTATATTCAACGCTGATTGACCCATTGTCTTGGGACGTTGGCACTGGATATTCACCACCAGCAAGGAACTTTGCCTCTTGGCCACTGAGGGCTGTCAGGTTTGGTTCTGCCAAAGTGCGCACCACACCACGGCTTTCCAAGGCTTCCAGCAGGATGCCAACTTCAAGGCCGCCTGCGTTAAACCCAAACAGGAATGCCCCGCTGTTATCGTTTGCGCCGGGAATCGTGCCACCACTGAAGGCGCCCCCGATTGCACTGGAGGTATTCAATGTGCCTGTTCCCGCCGAAACACCCAAATCGCCGCCAAGGCCTGTGCCCTGAACCCCGAGTGAGGATGACAAGGATTTGCTCACTGACCGCTGCATTTCTGCAAAACGTACTTTTAACATCACCTGCTGTGTGCCACCAACAACCATAAGGTTAGAGACGCGCTCTGGTGCATAGCGATTGGCCAGCTCTAGCGCGCGGTCTAGACGGGCGATGGATGATACCGTTCCTGATAGAACAATCCCGTCATTGGCTGTGCGGACTTCAATCGGCTCACCCGGAAGGATTTGTTCCAGACGTTCCTTGAATTCAGCGATGTCGGGGGTCACGTGGACCTCAACATTTGTGATCAACCGGCCGTCAGCACCCAAAAGGGTCAGTGTGGTACGGCCAGGTTCCTTACCAAGCACATAGATTGTACGATCTGATAAAGACGAGATGTCGGCGATGCCGGGGTTCGCAATGGATAGTTCCGTAAAAGCAGAGTCACTCTCAACAACTACGGCACGGTTCATCGGCACTTGCAGTGCACTTGAGGTTGCTCCGCGTAAAACGCGTAGTGTTTCTGCAGCACTTGTGGTTGGTACTGTCGCATACGACAACGCCAAGCCCGCAAGAGCGGCCCTGAAAATATTCGAATATGTCATGGTGACCTGCCTCTCCGATCACGCCTCATTGAATGGGTCTTAACGCCCGATGTGACGCAACGATGCATTGCTTGGACATTTATTGCAAGAATCAATGCGTTGGAGATCAGTCCTTATGTGGATAACTGGCAACAGATAGCAGGCACTGTCCTGCTCTGACACACCATGAAGTGGGACGCTGTGTTAGTGGTACAAGATCACGGATGGAAATGGGTACTACCTTGAACAAGTAGCACCCATCTAAGGTTTTGGGTTATTTGTTTTGTTAGGCGCAAGGAATCTCGATGTCGGTGTTCACTCGCGCGCCGTTCGCGTCGCGTTGCTTAACGAAGCACTTTTCAACCACTTCCACGATAACAGGGGCTTGGACAACAAGTTCTGGAGCCTCAACAACACCCAAAAGTGTTTTTTGGTCGATAGCAATCGAAGCGATAGTTTCTGTATCGCCGGCTCCCACCAAGGCGAGGGACAACTTACCCGTCGCACTCGCTTGCGCAAGGGCAGCAACATTTGCCGGGCTAACTTGGACTGTCACGGTCCGGGCAATCGCCGCATCGCTGCGGTTCGCCTCAGACGTTTGGTCAATCGCGATTAGCTCGACTGAAGCAAGGATCAGCTGCGTGATATTTGCGTTTTCACCGCCAGCCGTCTGTAAATTGCCCGACCAATAGACATCAACACGGTCGCCGGGGCGTAGGAACCCTGACACACCTGACTGCACGTCGACACTAATCGTAAAGGCGCGCATCCCAGCACTCAGTAGGGAGGTGATACCGGCGATATCACCGGGCTCTGTCACTTTAACAGCTAAAACCGGTTCATTAATTTCCATTGCGCGGGTAACAACGCGCAATTCTTCATCACCTTCGGGAAATAGCGCTTCTTCGGTTCTAAACACACCTTCGGGAAGGTGTGGTTCAGCGTACTGGATCAGCTCCACGTCTTCCGATGTCAGCGTTTCACCGTATTTCATTTGTCGGGTCACAGCGTAGACGGCGACAGTTGGCACCGCCTCTGCGGCGCGTTGCCGTTCTATATCCAGTTCGACTTGCGTTTCGCTGACGTAGCCATTCACCATGTAAACAGCAAAACCAGCCA
>JAPKCP010000297.1 GCA_028822885.1 Yoonia sp.
GTCAGCGCGGAAAAGGCCTCAAGACGATCAATTGTTTCACGTGAAACACCTACACCAATATTGTCGATCATCTTAGCTTCCTGTCTTTTGACGCGGTACCTTACGAAGGCGGCTAAGAACCAGCATTAATGCTGCAGGTGTAACACCATCGATTCGACCCGCTTTAGCAATACTCTCGGGGCGCGCCTTAGTCAGCTTCGCTACCATCTCATTGGAAAGACCACTGATTCCACTATAATCAAGGTCAGAAGGGATCAATTGCTTCTCATCACGTTCCATCGCAGCAATGTCTTTTTCCTGACGAGCGATATAATTAACATAGAGGGCGTCACACTTGATTTGCTGCTTGATAACTTGGTCGACGTCGAAAAAATCATTAGTCATCGTGCTAATATCAGAGAATTCAAAATCAGTCAGTGTTAACGCATCCAATGCGGTACGACGCGGACCGTCTGCGTTCAGTTTAACGCCCTGCCCCGCGATCTCCCTCGCTGAGAATGTAATATTCTTCAATTTATCACGGATCCTAGTGATGTTAACCATTTTATCCGAATACTTTTTCCAACGATTGTCAGAAACACAGCCTGCATCGCGCCCAATTTCCGTAAGACGCTGATCTGCGTTGTCTGCACGAAGCGAAAGCCTAAACTCTGCTCGGGACGTAAACATCCGGTATGGTTCAGTTACACCACGCGTGGTCAGGTCATCGATCATAACGCCAATGTACGAGGATCGGCGGCTGAAATAGAGCGGTTCTTCACCCTTCACTGAGCGTGCAGCGTTTAAACCCGCCACCATTCCTTGTGCCGCTGCCTCTTCATATCCTGTTGTTCCATTAATTTGTCCGGCGAGGTAGAGACCAGCTACATCCTTTAGTTCTAGCGTCAACTTTAGCGCACGCGGATCAACATAGTCATACTCAATCGCATAACCAGGTTGCAGTATGACCGCTGACTCCAAGCCAAAGATAGACCGGACATAGCTGTCTTGCACATCCACAGGAAGGGACGTAGAAATGCCGTTGGGATAAACCGTATGATCAGTGACGCCTTCGGGTTCCAAAAAGATTTGGTGTGATGACTTGTCAGCAAAACGCACAATTTTGTCTTCGATAGATGGGCAATAGCGCGGCCCAATGCCGTCAATATGTCCACCATACATCGCGGACCGCTTGAGATTTTCTCGGATAATGTCGTGAGTATTTTCGTTTGTGTGCGTTATTCCACAAGATATTTGCTTTGCTGTTGGTGTCTTTGAGAGAAATGAGAACATCGTTGGGTCATCATCGCCCGGCTGCATTTCCAACTTATCCCAAGATATTGTTCGGCCATCCAATCGTGGTGGCGTTCCTGTCTTCAAACGCCCGAGTGGAAGATCAAATGAATCTATGCGTTCTGCCAAAAGGATTGACGGTTTTTCACCCATCCGCCCACCCGGCTTTGCAACATCACCAACATGAATAACGCCACGCAAAAATGTTCCAGTGGTAAGGATAACAGCAGAGGCGTGAATTTCACTTCCGTCAGGAAGTAGTACGCCACACACCCGATCATCCTTCATGATAAAGTCTGAAACTTCACCCTCGATAACCTCCAGATTTTCCTGCTCAGCTGTCAGCCGTTGCATTTCGGTGCGGTAAATCGCCCTATCGGATTGAGCACGCGGTCCCTGAACGGCAGGCCCCTTTGTCCGATTAAGTAGTCGAAATTGAATACCCGCGAGGTCAGCCACAACACCCATAACGCCATCGAGCGCATCGATCTCACGAACCAAGTGACCTTTGCCAAGACCACCGATTGCTGGGTTACATGACATGACGCCGATTGTATCAGCGCGTAAAGTCACCAGCGCAGTGGAAACTCCCATGCGTGCTGCTGCGTGAGCTGCCTCTGTCCCAGCATGACCACCACCGATGACTATGACGTCATAATGTTTCACGTGAAACACTCCCTACTTGCCAATACAAAAACTCATAAATATTTCGTCCAAAACGTGTTCGACATCTACACGACCAACGAGTGAATCGACAGCACGAACCGCACTTCGCAAGTCCTCTGCTATTAAATCGCTCATACCCTTTGGATTTTCAATAGCAGATATCGCCACATTAAGTCCAACGATCGCTCGACCCAAAGCAACTCTGTGTCTCTCTCGCATTGCCACACCAATGGTGGCAACCCGTTGGCGCAATTCCTGCCCAATTAGCTCAAGCAAGTTATCGACACCTGCTCCAGTTTTTCCCGAAACTCCGAGGTCAACGCTTTCGGCTTCATCTGACTTCGCTCGTACAACTATATCCCCAGCAACCACAGTTAGCTGAGGTGTCTCATTTTGTAGCAACATATGCACACGAAGATCAGCAGTCCCTGCCCGGTTTTTCGCCCGCGCCACACCAATCTTCTCGATTACGTCATCACTTTCACGCAGCCCTGCGGTATCAAGAAATGTAATAGGAAGCCCATCTAGGTCAAACCGCACCTCAATCACATCGCGGGTAGTTCCCGCAATTTCTGAGGTGATCGCCGCATCACGCCCTGCGATCCGGTTAAGTAAAGTTGATTTTCCTACATTGGGTGCCCCAATGATCGCGACCTCAAAACCATCACGCACGCGTTCAGCAATACGCACGCCGTCATATTCCCGCGTCATGCTTTGCCGCACATCCAAAATCAGCTCTAGTACTTCTGGCCGCGTATCGTAAGGAACGTCTTCGTCAGCAAAATCTATTGTTGCTTCAAGAAGCGCCGTTGCCCTGATCAGCTTTCGCCGCCAGTCTTCGGCTCGCTGACCCAACTCACCTGACAAAACGCGGAGCGCTTGTTTACGCTGACCTTCGGTCTCAGCATCAATTAAATCTGCAAGGCCTTCGACTTGGGCTAAATCAAGTTTACCATTTTCCAAAGCCCGCCGTGTGAATTCACCCGGTTCAGCTTGCCGCAATAGAGGGTGATCACCAAGGACCCGAAGAACTGCTGCTATCACGGCAGGACTGCCATGCAGTTGCAGTTCGACAACCTCTTCACCCGTAAAGCTTTGCCCAGTTGGAAACCGCAGGACGAATGCCTCATCAAGAAGCACACCCTCACGATCAATAATACGGCGGAGCCCGCGATTTTCGGGCACGGTGGACATAAAATCCCCCGCCGCGATCACAGCATCAGCACCTGACAAGCGTACAACAGCAACGCCTGCCCGACCCTGCGCTGTCGCCAAGGCAAATATCGTATCCATCATCCTAACCCATTGTTTAGGAACAAATATTTATGTGTTCATTGAGTCAAAGAAGTCTTCATTTGTCTTTGTCTGCTTGAGTTTCCCAATCAGGAATTCAACCGCATCTGTTGTGCCCATTGGGTTCAGAATACGCCGCAGTACATAAGTTTTCTGTAGATCAACCTTATTGACCAACAGCTCTTCTTTGCGCGTTCCAGACTTGGTGATGTCCATTGCTGGGAAGACCCGCTTGTCCGCTACCTTACGGTCCAGAACAATTTCAGAGTTACCAGTACCCTTGAATTCCTCAAAGATGACTTCGTCCATCCGCGAGCCCGTATCGATCAGAGCAGTCGCAATAATGGTCAACGACCCACCTTCTTCGATGTTACGTGCCGCACCAAAGAACCGCTTTGGCCGTTGCAGCGCGTTTGCATCCACACCACCAGTTAGAACTTTACCGGATGACGGTACGGTCGTGTTAAACGCCCGGCCCAAACGTGTGATCGAATCAAGCAGGATCACAACATCACGCTTATGTTCGACAAGGCGTTTCGCCTTCTCGATCACCATCTCAGAAACAGCCACGTGGCGTGTCGCTGGTTCGTCAAAGGTGGAGGAAACAACCTCACCCTTTACCGAGCGCTGCATGTCCGTAACTTCTTCCGGACGTTCGTCGATCAACAGAACAATCA
>JAPKCP010000298.1 GCA_028822885.1 Yoonia sp.
TTATGAAATTAGGAAATGGGCAAAAATCTTCTGGGACGATTTTTGGTTTAAGCTTGTCAAGATTAAAGGAAAGGACAGTTATTACGCAATGAAACGCCCATCGTTGCTGGTCACTGGGTAGACGACATCGTGTATTCACGGCTAGCTCCAGGCATCCAAGCGAAGCTAATCGCATTAAACCCATGAATGCCGTCGGAACGTTGTAAAGGCATTAATGTTAAGTGGCTAACTGATGACTTTGGCCTGCCAGAACTAAAAAACCACCTCGAAAAGCTTACGATCCTAATGGATGCATCATCGAACCAAAAGAAATTTGAACAATTACTTGATAGGTCGCTTCCCAAGTTTGGGGATACTATCGGAATGGCTTTAGATGATCTGAACGGAAAGACTTAAACTTAGGCTGACGCAAGCGCGCACAGTCTGCGCGCGCTTGGCGCCAGCCACTACGGCTAGTTAAGTATATGGGCACCAAAAACATCTCTGTTTTCGACGCAATACAGTGCATTTGGTGCTGTTGTGTTCAGACGCATATCATTGAAAGTTGATGCTTTAACCCAAATTTATTGAATAGCTGGCACTGTAGGAGCGTTCTGCTCGCAGTTTAGTATTTGTGGTCGGCCCGCATGGCGTGATTGCCCCAATCGGATGGGCAGCTTGTGGGCCAAGACCCAACCAGACAGCAAGCCGCACGCTGCCACTGCAAAAATGCCCGTTAAAGGAGCGACGAGCAGCACCAGCCACGCCATTCCAGGCGTGAAAATGCCTGCAATGTCGCGGTAGCTTGCGTAGACTGCTGACATCTCGGTGCGCTCTGATGGCTTGACCGCCATCAGAAAGGGTAATCCGGCTGATACGTCCAGTAATATTAAGAAGATCGATGCGATCATTAGGCCGACCACGCAAACCCAAGGATATCCCGATGCAAGGCTTGCCCCCGCAAAGAGCAGGCCAGAGAGGGAAAACCCGGTTAGAATGGCTTTGCGAATGGAACGTCGCTGCATCCAACGTAGCATCAGCGGCGTCACAAAAAGTGCAGCATTGGAAATTGACAAGGCAATGCCACCAATCTGATCCCCAAACCCAGCCTCAATGGCAAAGATTGGCAGATACACCACATAGACCCACCAGCCACAGGATCTGATGACGGCAAAAAGCCATCCTGCAACCAGTCGGGGCTGCATTGCAAAGCGGGGCAGGAAGGCGAGTGGGTTCGTTGGGGCCGTCCGGCTTTTTGTAATTAGCCGCCCATTACCAAGCCGCATGATCAGAAAAATTACGATCATGACCGATGAGGCGACCGCGGAGACCAGAAATGGCGCAGGCTCCCACCAACGATACAAAATGACACCAAGAACTGGCCCTGCGGTCCATCCTGCTGCACTGTAAAACATCCGGGATGTCTCGCATTGGCTCAATTCAATCTTGGCAATGTAGTCGAGCACATATGCGTTAAAGCACACGAAGGTAATGACCGTTGCCATGGTCGTCAAAAGTAAGCCTGCAATAATGGCTGGCGGCGAACCAAGACTGGCCAGTAAGGCGCCCATCACAAAGAATGATGCCCCTGTGACGTAGACCCATCGCCGCGGGATGTAGCGGGACGCGAACGGCACCATCAGCCCAGTAACCAGTGACAGAAGGCCGATTACAAAATAGACTTCAGAGATGGCAGCGGCGTCCTGCAAGGCCTTATACATTGCCAAGGGAAAAACCGAGATTAGAATTCCGCGGGTAACCGCCTCTGACCCTGCCAGCAAAGCAAATCCCCGGACGCTTGGCGCTGGGGCATGGCGCAGCCATTCAGGGATTCGACGTTCGTGCATTTGGCTCTTCCAAGTTGTTGCAAAACCCATATTCAAAAAGCAAGCTGGTGCATTGCTGTCTGCGACCTCATGTCGCTTTCTGCCGAATAGGTGCCCGTCGTCTTTGTTACCGTTCTAAAATATTCATTTTTGCGCACAGCCTCTGACAGCTTGGCTGTAGTTTATAGGTTAGATGAACTGGTGTTAGTCTTTCCTGCCGGATAGTTGGCTGAAAGCTCGTCGTAGAATACGAAACGGTGTTTTGTTTTCTTTTTAACGGCAGGTGGCAGATACGTTCGACGCCTCTGATGGTGAATCTTGCGCCAGATGATCCTCTGGGCCAGCTGGTTGATTGAGGTCTAACCCCCGAATAAATATACGTTTTGCAGACGATTATTTTGCGCAGCTGAAGCACAGCCGCAGGGCAATTTTTTAGCCGATGAACCTGCAATTCAGGCCTAGATAGTTGCGCTGCAGCATCAATGGATCAACCCACTAAGGGCAGTCATTCGGATAGTGCTCATTTTGTCTTTTTCGTCGAGAGGTTGCGTCCATGCCAAGTAGATTACGCCATTGCTGTGTGCTATTTGTGGAAAGTTGATTGACCCGCGCCCTGTGTTTAGTGTGATGAGCTGGCGGGCGACACAGCCATTACCAGATGTAGCGCGACATATCATCAATGCCTCGCCCTCATCGCGCCACTCGACCCATGTTATGAGTGCCTCTGCGCTTGGCAGCATCACCGCAGCAACGCGCCCAACACCTTCGCCCCCATCTACCCGAAACGCAGTTCCAAAGGACTGTCCACCATTTTGTGAGAAGGCTATCTTCACGGCCGGAATATTGTCTGCTGCCGTGAACCATGCGACGACTGTGTTGTCATCGTGTGCATCAATTGACGGCCCGTTGACGGGACAGCCTGAGATTTCCCAGCCGTCTGCGTGAACTAGGGCAGGGTCAGACCAGACGTCCCCACGTTTGCGCACAACATAGATGTCGCGGATATCGTCGGCGGATCGATCTCGGTAGGTCACCAAAATATCGCCGTTGCCGGTCACCGCTGCGCTTGTCTGACAGCAGGAGCAAACCCGTATGTCCAAGGCAACATCTTGCCCAAGATCGCCGTCGCGACCGATTGAGGTGCTGCGCAACTGCATCGCGTTACCAAAACTGTCGTCGTCGTTCTGGTTGTCGTAATCCCGCGCATCCAGCCATACTGCTGTGATTGAGTCAGCACCCGTAGCAAGAAGTGTAACAAACCCATGCTCACGGGCTGATCTATCCGTGTGCGGCGTGATAGCATCGCCCCATGTCTGCCCCGCATCATCCGATATGGCTAGATTTATATCGTATGAATAAGATAGTGATGTCGTCTTTTTCAGCCAGCTGACGGCTAATGTGCCGTCTTCAAACGCGGCAATTTCTGGAAAGTCGGCCCAGTTCACAAACAAGGTATCCGATGACACCGCTGATACGGGCACTGTCCAGTCGGTATCTTCCAAAGTTGATGTTTTTACGGCAAAATTATCACCATCAGGTTCCGTCCAAACCATAGCAATCCCGCCATTGGGCAACGCAGCCATAGCAGGCTCGCGAGCGTTCACTCCAACCGGAGTGGCAATTTCCTCCATATGATCAAACACCTGTGCCATGGCCATTACAGGCAACACAGCAGTCACAAGAGCTAATAAACGGATCATGGGGAACCACTCCTTAATTCAGAACTCGCTGACGCTAGCTTTCCTCAGAACTTCAGAAAGAAAGCTACGTTTTAACTATGAGCTTTCATGAGCGATGTTAAGTGGGGTGGCAAAGCTTTGCGTTCCAAGCACCTGATCGTTTTGAGCAACAACAGCAGCGAGGTGCAGATCTTTGTGAGTATCGACGTCACCGACGACGGGTGAAGTCTTTGAGAGTTTGGCCAAGCTGTCATCCTTTCTAGCTTTCGATTGAACGAACTTCATCGGAAAGAATACACGGACAGGACAGTCATGAGACCAAATGGTCAGGCCCTTCTTGGGTCACGCGGCACCTTCGAGACACAGCCTCACCGCAGGCGTTCCCGGATAGTCGACAGGTCCAGGG
>JAPKCP010000299.1 GCA_028822885.1 Yoonia sp.
GTGTACGCTTTGGTCGATTGGTCGGCTAGGATGCGACGCTCTGCTTCTTTGACAGCGCGCATCACGGGCGTGTTGCCGGATGCGTCTTTGTAGACGCCAACGCCAAGGTCGACTTTGGTGTCGCGCGGGTCCGCCTTGTAGGCGGCCATCAGGGCCAAGATTTTGTCAGCGGGTTGGGCGATAAGGTTTTCAAGCATTTGAATTATCCAGTTGCTATCGGGAGGTCGGCGTACATGCCCCATTCGGACCATGAGCCATCGTACAATGAATGATCGGTCTTTCCGATCCGTTCGAGAGCCAGCGATAAGATTGCGGCCGTTACACCAGAACCGCAAGTCGTAATGACGGGTTTGGATAGGTCAGCACCGGCCGTATGAAAGGCGGCACGGATGCCGTCTGGGTCCTTCATGGTGCCGTCTGCTTTGAGCAGATCAGTGTAGGGAACATTCTGAGAGCCGGGGATCCGGCCCTTGCGCATACCGGGGCGCGGCTCGTCAGCTTCGCCGCTGAACCGGGCGGCGGCACGCGCGTCGATAATTGTATGGTCGCCCAGCTTTGCTGCACGTGCGACCTGTGTCACATCGCGCACGAGGTTCTTTTGCTGCGTCACAGTCATATGGCGGTCGCGGATTGTTGGTTTGTCCGTGGTGATCGCATGACCAGAGGCAAGCCATTTGGGCAGGCCGCCATCGAGCACTGCAATATTTTTCTGGCCCATCATGCGGAAAAGCCACCAGACCCGTGCCGCTGAGAATAGACCCATTGCGTCGTAAACCACCACTTTGTGGCCGTCGCCCACACCCATGGCCCGCATTCGGGACATGAACTTCTCAACAGGCGGAACCATGTGCGGCAATTCTGACCGCAGGTCTGCAATTTCATCAATGTCAAAGAAACGCGCACCGGGAATGTGACCCGCGGCGTATTCGGCCTTTGCGTCGCGATTCATGTTTGGCAGGAACCACGTCGCATCAAAAATGCGCAGGTCAGAGTCCTTAATATGGGCCGCAAGCCAATCGGTGCTCACCAAGGTCTGGGGATCGTCAATCAATGTAGTGGCCATTCTATCGTCTCCGTTCTGTGTCGGTTTGGCAGCCGAAACATCGAGGATTGAGTAACGCGGCGTACGCACGCTGACAAGTAAACATTGGTTTAAAGTCAAAAAAGGGCGCCTTTGAAGGGCGCCCTTTTCAGCAAAAATAGGGGGCTTACCCAGCCATCTTGTTTTTAACCATCCCAACGATGGCTGTCAGGATTGCGCCACCAGCGCCGCCGCCAACAGCGGATGCGAGCAGACCACCGACGCCCGCGCCGGGTGCTGCGGCTTCGCCAGCGACTGCGGCGCCGCCTGTTAACATGCCAATAATCTGACCGCCGCCAACACCACCAATAAGGCCAACAACTGTATTCAGCATTGTGCCCATGGAGGATGACTTGAGGCCTACGCCTGCAGCGTTACCGCCAACCGCGCCTGCGATAAGTTGTGTAATAAGTGTTTCCATTGTCCCTGGTCCCTTTATGAAAAGGCATTTTGCCTAATTTATGTGCAAAGCGTTAACAGGTTTGCAGGACTGGACAGGATGGGAGATTTTGAGGCTTATTCCCCGTGGCGCAGTAGCCGTTGCTTTTGACGGCCCCAATCGCGCTTGGCTTCAGTCGCACGCTTGTCGTGGTTCTTCTTACCCTTGGCTGTCGCGATCTTAAGCTTCACCATGCCCTTGTCGTTGAAGTACATGACCAACGGCACAAGGGTCATACCTTCACGATTGGTGGCATTTGCCATCTTGACCAGCTCGCGATGGCGACAAAGGAGCTTGCGCTTGCGACGAGGTGCATGCGGGAACATGGCGGCGTCATAAGGCGCGATGTAGGCGTTTGTCAGCCACAATTCGCCATCATCTACGGAGGCATAGCTTTCAGCGATGTTTGACTGACCAATCCGCAGGGACTTTACCTCAGACCCCAACAGGATGATGCCAACTTCGAGATCTTCCTCGATGGCATAGTCGTACCGGGCACGCCGATTCTCGGCGATGACTTTGTAGTTTGTCTGTTCTTTGGGTTTCTTGGCCATTGTTGAATTGAGATAGGCGATAGGGCGTTGCTGTACAAGGCCGGACGGGGCAGACTGTGGATTGTCTTTGAACTATCGGCGAGTGACGTCATGTTCGTACAAATAAGCATCGGAAGTCTGCTTCTACTTGTGTCGATTGGCGTGGCTAGTCTTGGGTTCTGGATCATGGAAGTTTCGCTGGGCCGCGCAAAAGGCTGGCTTGGTCGCCCGCCACATCGTCTCAAAATGTTTATTGTACTCGCTGCGGTCTCGACTTGGATATTGGGTCAGATCACGGTCGGTGTTTGGCTTTGGGCGTTCACGTTTCTTGGTCTTGGTATTTTTGAAAGCTTGGAACCGTCTGTATACTTCGCCTTGGTTGCGTTCACGACGCTAGGGTTTGGCGATATTCTATTGCCGATGGAATGGCGGATATTGGGTGGCATGGCGGCTGCGAATGGTTTGCTCAATTTCGGATTGCTAACAGCCATCTTGATCGAAGGCATGCGGTACGCGCGGGTTCATCAGCAAACAGAGAAAGAGAAAAAACCTTGAATATCCCAGTCCTTTCAAATGCAACGGCCCGGCACATTTTTCTGTCAAAGCATGGATTGGTTGATGCGCCAAGTGGTTCCGGTAAGGGTGCGGATTTGCAAGTTGTGATTGATGATCTTGGCTTTGTTCAGCTGGATTCGGTTAATACTTTTGCCCGCGCACATGATCTAATTTTGTGGTCACGTCGCCAGCAGTACCGTCCGGCACATCTTTCAAGTCTACTCACAGAAGACCGTGGTGTGTTTGAGCATTGGACCCATGACGCCTCTGCAATCTCAATGGACCATTTTGTGCATTGGCGGCTTAAATTTGCGCGTGATGCTGCGTGGCTTGAAAGTCGTTGGAAAGAATGGCGGCGGCACGATTTCACCAAAAAGATCGATGAGGTCTTGCGCCAAATCTCTGATGAAGGTCATTCAAAATCTGGCGATGTCGGCAAGGATGAAGTGCGGGGCAAAGGTGGCTGGTGGGATTGGCATCCGTCAAAAACTGCTTTGGAGTATCTTTGGCGGTCCGGGCAGATATCAGTTGTGCGCCGCGATGGTTTCACAAAGGTTTACGATCTGACCGAACGTGTCATTCCGCCTGAACGGTTGAATGCACGCGTTTCAGAGGCGGACACTGTGAATTGGGCTTGCAACGCTGCGATCGACAAGCTTGGATTCGCTACATCAGGTGAGATTGCAGCGTTCTGGGCTATGGCCACCCCGACCGAGACGCGGGCGTGGTGCAAAGCCGCGTTGGCTGATGGTGAGATCATCGAAGTTGATGTTGAGGGCGTTGATGGCAAGCTGCGCCGGAGTTTTGCGCGGCCGGATGTCATGGACATTGGCGTGCCCGCACCATCCCCGCGAGTCCGCATCTTATCGCCATTTGATCCTGCGTTGCGGGACCGTAAACGCGCTGAACGGTTGTTTGGGTTTCACTACCGGATCGAGATTTTTGTTCCCGCCTCAAAACGTCAATATGGGTACTATGTGTTCCCGATGATGGCAGGGGATCGTTTGATCGGGCGGATCGATATGAAACGTCAGGGAACAACCCTTGTGGTGACGGCATTTTGGCCGGAAAAGTCTGCGCGAACGAGCCGCAGCCTGATCAAACGCATCGAAAGCGAAATAACCCGTGCGGCACGGTTTGGTGGTTGTGATGATGTTGCGTACGCGGACAACTGGATCAGAGCTTAAGCCCCGCCCGTTGTCCGGATATACTTTGCATTGGATTGGCCGCCGGGAGGAAAGCAGCCAATCCGAATGTCGATCAA
>JAPKCP010000300.1 GCA_028822885.1 Yoonia sp.
TGCATACGCCCCAGCAATTCCTCGGTCCCGCGCTGATCCTGCTCAATCACACGGATCGCTTCCATATGGGACGGGTTTTCGTCCGACAAGGCACGACGTGTCTGGCACAATTCACGGCCACGGGCGCGCAGCGACTCTTCGATCAAATCAACATCTGCGATAGTGAGATCAAACGAACGGTTAAACTTTGGCATCATATCCTCCGGTTGAGTATGTTTCATATCGGAAACTTATGTCGTGTTTAAACATAGATGTGTCGCATGCAAGGTCTATCTAGGCACACAGCTGCATACGAAATACGCCGCTCTTGACCCATCAGGCCAATTTTGCCATGTAGCCCAAACACATAACCCGCAACCGGGCGCTTCGTAGGCGCCAAACTGACGAGGAGCCCTATGATGGCCCAAATCTCACTCACATTCCCCGACGGTAACGCACGTCAATACGAAGCTGGTATCACTGCCGCTGACGTGGCTGCTGACATCTCGTCGTCGCTCCGCAAAAAGGCGATCTCTGCCACCGTGAACGGTCAGCACTATGACCTCCAGTGGCCAATCGAAGGCGACAGCAGCGTCGCAATCAACACCATGAAAGACGAAGAACCTGCGTTGGAACTTGTCCGCCATGACCTCGCTCACATTATGGCGCGCGCCGTGCAGGAAATCTGGCCAGATGTGCAAGTCACAATCGGGCCGGTGATCAAAGACGGTTGGTACTACGACTTTGACCGCAAAGACGCGTTCGTTCCTGATGACCTTGCCCTCATTGAGAAAAAGATGAAGGAAATCATCAACAAGCGTGAAGACGTGCGGACTGAAATCTGGGACCGCCCTAAGGCGATCGCTTATTACGAAGACCGCAATGAGCCCTACAAAGTTGAGCTGATCCAAAGCATCCCCGGCGATGAACCCCTGCGCATGTATTGGCACGGCGAATGGCAAGACATGTGTCGTGGGCCACACCTGCTCAACACAGGTCAAGTTCCCGCCGATGGGTTCAAACTGATGTCCATCGCGGGTGCCTACTGGCGCGGTGACAGCAACCGCCCGATGCTGCAACGCATCTACGGCGCGGCGTTTACCAACAAAGAAGGCCTCAAAGCCCACCTGCACCGTCTTGAACAAGCAGCCCTGCGCGATCACCGCAAACTGGGTCGCGAAATGGACCTGTTCCACATGCAAGAAGAGGCACCGGGTCAGGTATTTTGGCACCCCAATGGCTGGACCATCTACACCGAACTGCAAGACTACATGCGCCGCCGCCAACGCGCAGGTGGGTACGTTGAGGTAAACACACCCCAGGTCGTAAACCGCCAGCTGTGGGAAAAATCCGGGCATTGGGAAGCCTACCAAGACAACATGTTCATCGTCGAAGTTGACGAAGATCACGCGCGTGAGAAATCTATCAACGCTTTGAAACCCATGAACTGCCCGTGCCACATTCAGGTGTTCAACCAAGGCATGAAATCCTACCGCGACCTGCCCTTGCGCATGGCCGAATTTGGATCCTGCAACCGCTATGAACCATCAGGCGCGTTGCACGGCATTATGCGCGTGCGCGGTTTTACCCAAGACGACGGGCATATCTTCTGCACCGAAGATCAGATCGAAGCTGAGACCAAGACATTCATCGAATTCTTGTCCGCAATCTACGCCGAGCTTGGCTTTAGTAATTGGTCGATCAAGCTGTCTACCCGCCCCGAAAAGCGGATCGGGTCCGATGAAATCTGGGATCAACTTGAAAAAGCCCTCGGAAATGCCTGCAAAGCGGCTGGCTACGACTATGACCTCCAAGAAGGCGAAGGTGCGTTTTACGGACCGAAACTGGAATTCGTACTGACCGACGCGATTGGCCGTGATTGGCAGTGCGGGACCTTACAGGTCGACAGCAACATGCCTGAACGCCTTGATGCCAGCTACATCGGGCAAGACGGCAACAAGCACCAGCCGTTCATGCTACACCGCGCAACGCTTGGATCATTTGAGCGTTTTATCGGCATCCTAATCGAAGAACACGCAGGCAAGCTGCCGTTCTGGCTGGCCCCACGCCAAGTCGTTGTGGCGTCGATCATCTCAGATGCGGATGACTACGTGCGTGAAATCGTGGCAGCGTTAAAAGCCGCGGGCGTGCGGGCAGAAGCTGACATTCGTAACGAAAAGATCAATTACAAGGTCCGCGAACACTCTATCGGTAAGGTTCCTGCAATCCTCGCCATTGGTGCGCGTGAAGTCGAAGATCGCACTGTCAATCTGCGGCGTTTAGGCGAAAAGCAGACCAAAGTTGTTGACCTCGCTGACATCCTCAGCAGCCTCAAGCTCGAAGCAACGCCGCCAGATCTGCGCTAAAATAATACGGGGCGGTGCAGTTTTGCGCGGCCCCGTTCTTCATTTCGCCAAAACAACTCTCCCGCCGAAGGCGCCCCAACACAACCGCATGCGCATCAGCTAAATATGCCACCCGACACATACCCTCGGGCCTTACCAATTCGTAAACACAATGAACGTCTTCCCCGCGGGGAAGGTTTCAGGTGCAGCATTGCCTCAAAAGTGCGTTTTTTCCACGTCTGGCTTACCCGCGGCGATGGCCAAAAGACCGCCTAGCCCAGCAAATCCAATCGGAAACATCGTGCCCAGATTGAACCCAAACGCCGTGTAGAACGCCGCGCATGACAATAACATCGCGATGCCGCCCCACAATGCACGGGTCTTCGCCATGGCCCCGCCTGCGATTGCCAAAAGCGGTGCGACAAAGCTCGCAAATCGGATGAACCCGGGGTTCTCTAACAGGCCAAAGACCTCGCCGACTTCAGGGCTATTGGTCGTCAGTTCCGCGTAGCCATAGCCCACAAATCCAACGAAAATCCCCATCAAGCCCGCGATGATCCCTAAAATCCCAGCAGCGTTACGCATTATCGGTCTCCTTTCCCCGCAGATAAGGCCGCTACGGTCATTCGCCAAGCCATTTGGCTTGCGTGGCCTTGTCCCACCCCATCGTCCAATCGCCATCAGCAATCACCGGACGCTTCATTAATGTGGGATGATCTGCCAGCAACGCATTGGGATCGCACTCTTTTTCGGCATCCGACAAGCCACGCCACGTGGTCGACGCCTTGTTAATCGCCTTTGCGGGGAACTTTGCAACGATTTGCGCAATATCATCCGCAGTCAGGCCATCCGCCCGAACGTCGGTCACTTGAACCTCGTACCCAGCAGCCTGCAACGCCTTCAGCGCCTTGCGGCAAGTATCGCACGTTTTTAAACCAATGAAGCGCATAACTGCCTCCTTTTTAGGCGCGGCTACCCACAGCGCAGATTATCTAAAGGCATCATTTGCCTTCTCAAATTTCGACCTACCCTTAGTTGAATGTAAATAAAAGTTGGAAGATAGGGAGATGTCCAAATGCCAAGCGGGACAGTGAAGTGGTTCAACACAGCTAAAGGATTTGGGTTCATCGCCCCTGAAACGGGCGGCGCGGATGTCTTCGTGCATATTTCAGCCGTTGAGGCATCAGGCATCACCGGATTGAGCGACGACGAGAAGGTCACCTACGACCTCATCGACGGACGCGACGGCCGCGATATGGCTGGAAACATCGCGAAAAGCTGAGCTTTGCCGCTGCGCACTGGCACGTGTGCGGCGGCAGTTGTTTCTACAACTTATTCAAATCAACGTTGTATCCGGCGGCCTTCAATTCTTTGCCGAGCAATGTACGCCATGCACCAGATTTATCAAGCTCAGTATATACAACGCCTAGAATGTCGGAAGGCACTTCGACACTCTTTTCTGTCAGTACGGCAACGCGGCTACGGGTCAATTGAGCCGTAAAATACCCAAGCTCCATGATTACGTTCTGGCGAGCTCTCGGTGC
>JAPKCP010000301.1 GCA_028822885.1 Yoonia sp.
TTTATAGGTTGACTGATTGCACAAATGAGATTTTTGCCACGTGTGGTTGAACCCAAAGCTTTGCTGCGTCAATGCGCGGGCGCGTAACAAATAGTATTGCTCGGCTGGTTATTTTTTTCTTACAATAGTCTGTGTAAGATCACCAACAATGCAACGGGTGATAATCTGATCAACATGCTGGGCGCGCGACGAAATCAATTTCGTCTGCATGGCCTGAAGTCCGTAGTGCACCCGTAATTTCCTAAGCATTATCCATGCCTATATATACACAATTAGTGTTCTGGGCAGCCGCAATGCCAACGAATTTGGTCTTCTACATTTTGGTTGCGACTGGCCTGTCACGTCACAGCTTATTGGTGCGCTTGATGCAAAGGACTGAACATAGCAAAGGTTCGTTATCATTGGATCAATGACAAAGTGATTGGTTGGATCGACTTTGGCCGCACCTGCGCCGACCTTGGTGGTTGTTTACTGGCAGGTCAGCCTTGTCCTCAATATTGAATAGGGTACAGTTTTTTAGCCACCGTATCCTGCAGAGAGACCTCACATGACTGATTTTCTACTTTTGGCCTTCATCTTTCTCGTGGCAGGCGTGGTTGCTGTGCCGATTGCGTCTCGTTTGGGGCTTGGGTCAGTTTTGGGATATTTGATCGCTGGTATTGTCATTAGCCCTATCTTGGCACTGCTGCACGTTGATGTGATCTCGATCCAACATTTTGCGGAATTTGGTGTTGTAATGATGCTGTTTCTGGTCGGGCTTGAGTTGGAGCCGAAACTGCTCTGGTCTATGCGCGCAAAATTGCTGGGGCTTGGCGGCGGGCAAGTTGGCCTGACAACAGTTGCTGTGATGGCCGTGGCGATGGCGTTTGGCGTCGTTTGGTCCGTGGCTTTGGCGATTGGCCTTGTGATGGCGTTGTCGTCCACGGCGATTGTTTTGCAAACCTTGGGTGAAAAGGGTTTAATGAAAAGCGACGGCGGCCAATCCAGCTTTTCGGTTCTGTTGTTCCAAGACATTGCAGTGATTCCGATGCTTGCGTTGATCCCATTGCTGGCACTGCCTGAACTGACCGAGGCCCTATCTCACAGCGGTAGTGAGGGTGATCATGGGGGCGCCTCGCTGAGCCTCGTTGCAGGCCTGCCCGGCTGGGGCGTCGCGCTTGTGACGTTGGGCGCGATTGCTGCGGTTGTTGGCGCTGGGTCGTACCTCACCGGACCAGTTTTCCGGTTCATTGCAGCAGCACAGTTGCGTGAATTGTTTGTTGCCACAGCCCTAATGATGGTGATTGGTATCGCTTTGCTGATGTCTCTCGTTGGCCTATCGCCTGCCTTGGGAACGTTCCTTGCGGGTGTGGTGCTGGCCAACAGCGAATATCGTCATGAACTTGAAAGCGATATTGATCCGTTCAAGGGTCTACTTTTGGGCCTCTTCTTTATGACCGTCGGGGCTGGCATCAACTTTGGTCTACTTTTTGACAATCTTGGGCTGATTGTGGGCCTTACACTTGGCCTGATGGCGCTGAAAGTTGGCGTGCTTTACGTGCTGGCCATCATTTTCAAGATCAGCGGAGGAGACCGTTGGCTGTTTGCACTTGGGCTAGCGCAAGCTGGTGAATTTGGCTTTGTTCTGCTGTCGTTCACTGTTGCCAACGGGGTTATACCGGGCGATCTGGCGGATCGGCTGTTGCTGATCGTCGCGCTATCGATGCTGCTGACGCCTGCGCTGTTCATCTTATATGACCGCGTGATTGCGCCACGGTTTAACGACCTCGACGTGCGTGAAATGGACGAGATCGAAGAAAAGGGCGAGGTTATCATCGCGGGCCATGGTCGTGTTGGCGGGATCGTGAGCCGCATTCTGCGCAGCAGCGGCTATAATCCAACAGTGATGGATTTCAGCTCTAAGCAGTTGGAAATGCTCAAGGCCTTTGACGTGCAGGCCTATTACGGGGACGCGACGCGCCCCGATTTGCTGAGCGCAGCAGGATTGGCCGAGGCAAAAATGCTTGTCATCGCGATAGATGGCAAAGACCAAATCACAGCCTTGGCGAGCTACGTAAACCAAAATTATCCAAAAGTGCATATCGTCGCCCGCGCCGTAGATCGTGGCCACGTCTATGATCTATGGCATGCGGGGTGCCGGGACATCATCCGCGACACCTATGATAGTTCCTTACGGATGGGCCGCTCAGCAATAGAGGCATTGGGCCATTCCCGCGATCAGGCCGACCGTATGGTCGATGTCTTTAGCGATATGGACAGAAAAACCATGATAATGGCGGCCGAGCATTACGACCCAGCCATCCCAATTCATGAAAACGAAGCCTTCATGGCGATGTTCCGTGACTTCCGCACCGATTGGGAGGCCGACCTAACCTCGCAAATGGCAGCCATTATGGCTGAGCCGAAGTCATGACAGAGACCAAGGGGCAGGCCAAGTTTCTGTCAGGTAATCTGACAAAACACATTATTTCCATGTCGCTGACGTCCGCGATTGGATTTTTAGCCCTGTTTATTGTTGATTTGGTCGACATGATCTTCATCTCAATGCTTGGCATTGACGAACTGGCCGCGGCGGTCGGTTTCGCGGGCACGATCTTGTTTATGACAACCTCTATCAGTATCGGCATGGCGATTGCGGGTGGGGCCATGGTGGCCCGCTCGCTTGGTGAAAACAAACCGGAACGTGCGACCGAGCTGTTGACCCATGTTCTTGTTGTGGGCGTCGCGTTTGCAATCGTCTTCGCAAGCGTAATTTACGCAAACCTACATACGTTGACGGGATGGATCGGGGCTGTTGGAAACACTCAGGACCTAGCGGTTTCCTATCTTAAGATTCTCATCCCGACGATGCCAATTTTGCTGATTGGGATTGTCGTCTCGGCAGCGCTGCGCAGCCACGGGGCAGCACGATTGTCTATGATGGTGACTTTAATCGCTGGGGTCGTGAATGCGATCCTTGACCCAATTTTCATCTTTGCTTTGGATATGGGACTGGAAGGGGCGGCTTGGGCGTCGGTCATGGCGCGTCTGTCTGTTGCTGTGACCGCGATCTACTACATGATCACGCGCTATGGTGGCTTTATTGGATTTTCCTTTGCTACGATTGTTCGTGATTTGCGGCCCATTGCAGCCATCGCGATTCCAGCCATGCTGGCCAACGTTGCCGCCCCAATCGGTGGCGCCTATGTGACACGTGCAGCTTCCGAGTTTGGAGAGGCAGCGGTCGCTGGAATGGCGATCATTGGCAGGGTTACACCGATAGCATTTGCTTTGATTTTTGCAATGTCGGGGGCCATTGGACCAATTATCGGCCAAAATTTTGGTGCCAACCAGCATGCCCGCGTGCGCGAAGCATTCAACAGCAGCATGATACTGATCGTCATTTACGTCATCCCGGTTGTGTTTGTTTTGTACTTTCTGAGGGCGCCGATTGCTGACATGTTCAATGCGCAGGGCGTAGCACGAGACCTCATCTTTTTATTCTGTGGCCCACTGTCCTTGGCGTGGATCTTTAATGGTGTGATCTTTGTCGGCAACGCGGCTTACAATAATCTTGGCCATCCGTTTTATTCAACGTGGGTGAATTGGGGCCGGAATACCCTTGGCATCATCCCCTTTGTTTATTTTGGATCGTTATACTGGGGGGCGCCCGGTGTTCTTATTGGCCAAATGGCGGGCGGCGTTTTTGTCGCCATCGCGTCGTTCATCCTAGCCGAACGCTTAATGAAGAAGGCTGAAAGCAACCAAATTAACACCCCGCTTGAGGCGGAATTTGCAGAACATCAGAGATCGTTCAAGATGCTACACCACAGACGGTAAAGCAGCCGTCAGCTTTTTAAGGTTAGTTGTTGCATGTGCGAGGC
>JAPKCP010000302.1 GCA_028822885.1 Yoonia sp.
AGGAAATCAGCCCTTAGCCAAAGCATAAGCGCCAGAAAGAAAGGCGTTCCTCAAATAAACGGGCAACTTCTCGGGATACTCTTCAACTTCTTTTTTGGCGAAGTTAGCAAGTGCCACTGGACTGACAAACCGCGTATGACACCCTTCCACGAGTTGGATCAGAGTTTCAATTTTGAAGGACACGGCTCCACCTGCCATTCGACCTTTCTTAGCACGTGTTTTGATCACAAAGGTGTCAATTTCGTTTGCGTGAGAAAAGTCGCGCAGAGCTACCATGAATAATCGTAAATCGGCTTCAGATGTGTCATCCTCGAGCTCTATTCGGGTGGTCTGCAGTCGACGCATCTCCACGTTACCGTCATCATTTAGATGGACGACGGCAAGCCGAACCTCTTTTGCTGAAATCTCGCATCCACATACTACCATGTGTTATTCCTTTATGTGACAGATCCATATTGATACTTTTCTGACCTAAGACTCAAATTCTTGATACAGCTTTGGATGCCCAACAAGAAATCTTGTGTCCAGAGTACTGCAACCAAATTGATATAATATCAATTTTGTAAATCAGGAAATTCAGCAAAAGAGCTAAAGGCAGCAAGGTTGACGGTAGGCGGCTGTGTCCAACACCAGCAGCCGTATTATACCGGTATACACGGTAAACCCCACCCCCTCGACGGGTGTCAGCGCTTGGCGCCCGTTAGCCGCTCCCGTTCCGGCGGAGTTGGCGAGTTGCATTGCAGATTAGATTTTCAGCTGCTCTGCGCGCAAGGTCTTGAAAGCAGCCATTCAGACCAAACGCGGCGGACGGCCGTGAGCCCTGACCTACCAAAGTTCTGCCTTGCAGCGAATGGCCGCTTTTCGCTATCCTCCGTTATTATGGAAAACACTGACGCAATACTATCATTACTGCCAACCCGCCTGAAGGATGCACGCCGCGCCAAGGGGTTGTCGCTTGATGCTGTGGCCAAGCTTTCGGGCGTGTCACGCAGTATGGTCAGTCAGATCGAACGGGGGGAATCGTCGCCAACGATTTCGACGCTGTGGAACCTGACCAAGGCGCTTCAGGTGGATTTTGCGGGGCTTCTTGAGGATGATAATGAAAGTCGCATTGAAGTTTTGCGCAGCGGTGATGTCCCTGCGATTGATAATCACGGCACGGGATGTTCGATTCGCATTCTGTCACCCCCCGAAGAGGCCGGGCGGCATGAAGTCTATGATCTTCGGTTTAGCCAAAGCGGTGTACTAGATAGCCTGCCGCATGCGCAGGGCGCACGCGAACATTTGACGGTGATCGAAGGGCGTTTGACAGTTACCAGTGGTGATGCCGTTGAGCAATTATCTGATGGTGACACAGCACGTTATGCGGCAGATGTTGCGCATAAGATCATCGCCGATGGACCAGCTCGTGCCTTTTTGGTGGTGCATGGTGCTTAGGGAATCCGCCCTCACGGATTCTTGTCTACTTTGATGTAATTCCGGTATTGTGGAATAATATCCGTTATGCGAACATTCCTTTAAACGGAGGACGCTATGACGACTGCATTTTTAGATCACATGACCGAAACGTTGGCACAGATCGACGCCGAGCAGATGACAAAGCACGAGCGGCTCATCTCGTCCCCGCAATCAGGCCAGATCACCGCAAACGGCAAGGCCGTTATCAACCTGTGTTCGAATAATTACCTTGGGCTGGCCGACAATCCAGATCTGATCGAAGCCGCTAAGAGGGCTATGGATACTAAGGGTTTTGGCATGGCCTCGGTACGGTTTATTTGCGGCACTCAAGACATGCATCGTGATTTAGAAACACGGCTGGCCCACTTTTTGGGCAAGGACGATTCCATCCTGTTTGCTGCATGTTTTGATGCCAACGGCGGGCTGTTCGAACCGCTGCTTGGACCAAATGATGCAATCATATCTGACGCGCTGAACCACGCGTCGATCATTGATGGCATCCGGCTGTGTAAGGCAAAACGCTATCGCTATGCGAATTCCGACATGGCGGATCTTGAGGCGCAGTTGCAGGCCGCCAAAGCGGGCGGTGCTCGGTTCATTATGATCGCCACTGACGGGGTGTTCAGCATGGATGGATACCTTGCAAACTTGCCTAAAATCACCAAGCTGGCAGAGACCTACGGTGCCTTAGTAATGGTCGATGATTGCCATGCCACCGGCTTCATGGGGCCAAAGGGCGAAGGCACGCCTGCGCACTTCGGTGTCGATGTCGACATCATGACGGGTACGCTTGGGAAGGCTCTTGGGGGTGCTATTGGAGGCTATATTGCTGGCCCTCAACCCGTGATTGACCTGCTGCGCCAGCGTGCACGGCCTTATCTGTTCTCAAATTCCTTGCCGCCGTCCATCGTGGCAGCAGGGATTGAAGCCATTCGACTGGTCGAAGAAGGCGATGCCCTACGTGCGCAATTGTTTGAAAACGCCACGTACTGGCGTGCCGGACTAACCCGCTTGGGTTTTGATCTACTGCCCGGCGAACACCCAATCATTCCCGTCATGTTGGGCGAGGCACACTTGGCGCAAGAAATGGCAGCAAAGTTGTTTGATGAAGGCGTCTATGTCAGCGGTTTCTTCTTCCCCGTCGTGCCACGCGGCCAAGCCCGCATTCGCACACAGATGAATGCATCCTTAACCAAAGATGACCTAGATCGTGCCCTGACAGCGTTCGAAATCGTGGGCAAAGCGGTCGGAGTATTGAAATGACCAAAGAAATGAATGCACTGATTAAGGTGCACGCCCGCGAAGGTCTGTGGCTGAAAACTGCGCCCAGTCCGGAAATTGGACCAGATGATGTGCTGATCCGTATCAATAAGACAGGTATTTGTGGCACGGACATACATATTTGGAATTGGGACGAATGGGCGAAGAAAACAGTGCCTATTCCATTAATCACCGGCCACGAATTTGCCGGGGAAATCGTTGAACTTGGGCGCAATGTTGAAGGATTAATGCTGGGTCAAAGATGCAGCGGCGAAGGCCACCTCATTGGCAAAAAATCTCGCCAAAGCCGTGCTGGAAAATTCCACCTCGACCCTGAAACACGTGGTATTGGTGTAAACGAGCAAGGGGCATTTGCAGAGTACTTGCGCCTGCCGGCGTTCAACGTGGTGCCCTTACCGGACGAGATTAGCGACGATATCGGTGCGATCCTTGATCCCTTGGGCAACGCCGTTCATACGGCTCTTTCGTTCGATCTGGTAGGTGAGGACGTGTTGATCACAGGTGCTGGTCCTATCGGTATCATGGCTGCGGCAGTTGCACGGCACGCGGGTGCGCGAAATGTGGTGATCACGGATATTAACCAATATCGCCTCGATCTGGCGACTGAGGTGGCGGACGTGACGCCAGTGAATGTGGCCAAAGATGATCTGGCTGACATTCAAGCGCAGTTAAAGATTACGCAGGGCTTTGATGTTGGTCTTGAGATGTCGGGTAATCAGGTCGCCCTCGATCAAATGATTGAGGCGATGGTGATGGGTGGGCGCATCGCATTGCTCGGTATTCCACCAGGCAAGAGCCCTGTCGATTGGAGCCGGATTGTCTTTAAGGCTATCACTTTGAAGGGTATCTATGGGCGCGAGATATTTGAGACATGGTACAAGATGATTGCAATGCTGCAAAACGGGCTGGACGTATCGGGCGTTATTACACACCGTTTTGCGTACACGGACTACGCCGAAGGGTTCGCGGCGATGAAGTCAGGGCAATCAGGAAAAGTCGTGCTAGATTGGCGGGCCGCTTAAACTTTTTCAGGTTCATGTATTTGCTGGGTTGCGTTAGAGGAAATATCTCAAAGCCGTCTTTGAAACGGATGCAGTAAGCGGCGGC
>JAPKCP010000303.1 GCA_028822885.1 Yoonia sp.
GCCCTGTTCAGCCCAACACTTTCTGCGCCAGCAACACGGTGTTTTTCCACAGAATCGGCGGTCAGCCATCGTTCGCTGCAGGTGCGAAATGATCAGTTTGGAGAACCAATTACAGACATTCGCGATATCTATTCTCGCAGGACTAACAGCTGCCAATTATCATGGCAATTTGGGTTTTTCCTATGACCTGAACCTAGGGCCTATTTATGAAACGGCCTTGACTAAGTACCCTAAATAAAGAAAAAATAACCAACATTATTTAAAATGGTGAGTAAATTGCTTTTTGGCGGACGTAAACAAGTAGACGACACCGTTGTTGAAATGCTCGCCTCCGCGATCCGGCGTGACATCTCTTTTGGCGTGTTGCGTCCAGATCAGAAATTAAAACTAACCGATCTGCGGCAAGCTTACGGCGGGTCGAACCATTCGATGCGCGAGACGTTGCGCATACTATCTTCAGAAGGCGTGGTCGAGGCGACGAACCAACGTGGGTTCCGTGTGACATCAGCCACTGAGGATGATCTTCGCGATATTTTACTTGTGCGACTTGAAGTCGAAAAGCTTGGCCTCAAACGCTCACTTGAATGTGGCGATGTGGCCTGGGAGAGCCGTGTGGTTGCTGCTTTACACAGCGTTAGCCGTGCGGATGCGGTTGTTCAGGAAAACCCCGACGACGTAACTGCATTGGAATGGGATGAGGCCTGCCGTGATCTGAGTATGACACTGATCTCTGCAAGCGGGTCACCAAGGTTAGCGAGCATGGCCGCACAGTTTTACGGGCAATCACGCCGATTTCGATTGGCGTTATTGCGCGAAGGCCGCATCGATTTTGCGGCCCGCTCTTCACGTAGGGCTGAATTACAAGACGCTATCATGGAACGCGATGCGGATCGCGCACTTGGTGTTCTTGAGGACGAAATAAGCACCGATTTGGGCGTTTAAAACAACGAAACCGATCATTCTGGGAGGAAACTATGATCACTTTTAACAGACGTCAGACAATAGGTCTAATCGGGGCAGCAGCGGCAACAAGCCTTGCGGCACCAGCAATCGCAGCAAACAAAAAGATCGTCGTGGGCGCGTTGCGTTTTACGTCGCATTCAGCCAGCTTTATTGCCGCCGAACGCGCATATTTTAAAGACGCAGGTCTGAATGTCGAATTGCGCTTTTTTCAAGCCGCACAGCCAATGGCGGTCGCAGTTGCATCCGGTGATGTTGATTATGCCGTGACGGCGATCTCGGGTGGTTTGATTTCTTTGGCTGACAAAGGGGCGATCAAAGTCATCGGTGGCGCGTTGAGTGAAGAACCGGGCATCGATGGTCAAAAAATCCTTGCCTCGGATGCAGCTTTCAAGGCGGGTCTTACATCGCCAGCAGGCTTGGACGGCATGAAATTTGGCATCTCAACCGCCGGCTCGTCATTCCACTACATGGGCTCAAAAGTGGCACAAGCTGAGGGAGCAAATGTCACTTTTACGCCGCTTCAAAAGGTAGGCGCAATCATTGGTGCGCTGAAATCTGGTCAAATTGATGCCTGGTCCATTGTGCCTCACATCGCCAAGCCACTTGCTGGTTCAGGCGCTGTGCACATAATTGGCAACATTTCTGATTACTTGCCAAACTATCAAGTCACTACGGCGTTCACCTCGGCCAATAACGCAAGCGATGAGCGTGGCCAAACCGAAGCCTTCATCAAGGCGTTTGGCATGGGTGCATCCGATTACAACTCCACTATGATCGACATGGCAAGTGGTGAAGATGGCGTTGATGAGATGGTCGATCTGATCCACAAATATGTCTACGCAGACCGCCCCCGCGAAAAAGCGGCACCGTCAATCATCAATGGCACTATGCGGATCAACGAGGGCGCGCGCTTGAACGTTGCCTCAGTGCAGAACCAACTTAGCTGGTTCCAGTCTGAGGGTCTGATTGACACTGATATCACGCTCGATACGTTTGTCGACACAAGCTATGTCGAAACGTTCGAAGCTTAGTATCTAAAACACAGCTGGCTCAGGTCTTATTGGGCCAGCTGATTTCTTTTTATTCAGGACAATTTCATGGACATTCGCTTAGACGCGATCAGCCATTTTTATGGCGACACAGAAGTGTTACGCGACATATCGTTGGATATTCCTGATGGTAAGATCGTGTGCCTTGTCGGACCGTCTGGTTGCGGAAAGTCGACGCTGCTACGCCTGATTGGCGGGTTGGAACGCGCCACAAAGGGCCGTGTTCTGCAGCTTGGCTCACCGCCCAAGGGATGCCTGAACCCGCTCACATATGTTTTCCAAGACTTTGCGCTTTTGCCGTGGCGGTCTGTGCACGGCAACATCTCACTCGTACTCGAAGACCATGGAATAAGAGGCGCGCGCGCGGATACGATCATCTCAGACGTTTTGGCCCGCACCAAACTCAGCGATTTCAGCAAGGCCCTCCCACGGCAATTGTCTGGCGGCATGAAACAACGGGTCGCGGTTGCACGAGCTTTGGCTGTAAAGCCCGCCGTGATGCTGCTGGACGAACCACTGTCTGCCCTTGATAGTCAGACACGCGAATTATTGATGGACGATCTGGTGGCGCTTTGGGCTCGCCAACCGTTTACCGCGACATATGTGACCCACAATCTGCAAGAAGCCGTTAGGCTCGGCCACCGCATCGTAGTATTGTCGCGTAGACCCGGCCAAATCCGCGAGATCGTCGAGATCGATATGCCGCTGGCCAAACGACAACATAGGACCCCAGAATTAGAAAAAATCCAACGCCATCTTTGGGACCTCATGCGTGAAGAAGCCCGCGCGGCTGATGAGGAGTTGCTTGATGTCTGATGTCAATAATAAACCAGCGCCGATCGAAGTTCGTTTTCGCGGGGGTGGATTTGCCCCCAAACCGCATCGCTGGATGGGATTGGCTGTTTTTGTGTTTCTCATCACGATCATGGAAATCGGTACACGCAGCGGCTGGATTTCCGCGCTGACATTACCAAAACCCTCCGATGTCTTAGCAACGTTCAGAGAACTTTGGGAAAGCGGTTTGTTGTTCAAACACCTCGCCCCTTCTTTAAGTCGCCTTGCTGTCGGGGCCGCGATTGGCGCGTCCATCGGCATCGTCGTCGGCGTCCTGATCGGCTTATTTTCATACGCGCGCGCAGGCCTTGTGCCCCTGGTCGCAGCTATCTTCCCGATACCAAAAATTGCGCTGCTGCCGTTGTTTGTCATCTGGTTCGGTATCGACGAGACCAGCAAATATGCCCTGATCGCATTTGGCACCTTCACACCTACGGTCGTGGCCACCTACGGGGCAGTTGACAACGTGGACCGGTCCCTCATCCGAATGGGCCAAAGCTTTGGTCTGTCGTGGTTCTCAATCGTGCGTAAAATCGTATTACCCGGCGCAATGCCCGGTATTTTATCCGGTCTTCGTATTTCTTTCGCTATCGCGATCATCCTGCTTGTGGCTGCCGAGATGCTGGGCGCTGAATACGGTATTGGTGCCTATATCTTAGAAGCCGGTTCACTTTATGATCTGGAACGGCTGTTTGCAGGCGTTGTCATCCTGTCCCTACTAGGGGTGATCCTAAGTACAGTCATCGGTCTGATCGAACGCCGCCTTCTTGGGTGGCGGGAATGATCCGAAGACTCGCCTGTTAAAGCAGTGATGCCGCAGTCGTAATGATTGTACAGGTTGTGTGAGCGACGTTGCAATGCAGTGGTGGCATTGACCATCAAAGTCCGGTTTGGGTCGTCAGTGAGCGAATACAGTTGGCTCTGGTGGTTGTGATGCTAACACCTTAATTTACGACGATGTCCGGTTGACGTCGTCCACCCGTCGAGAGATAT
>JAPKCP010000037.1 GCA_028822885.1 Yoonia sp.
TCTTCAAATGTCACATGCGCTTCGGAATAGAGACTATTTTCTGACCAACGTGCCACTGTTGACGCAGACCCTTTATATAGCTTTACCCGCACAGTCCCGCTGACGTGTTCTTGCGATTTGTCGATCAGCGCTTGCAGCATTTCACGTTCAGGTGAGAACCAGAAACCGTTGTAGATCAGCTCTGCGTAGCGCGGCATGATGCTGTCTTTCAGATGGCCTGCACCGGAATCAAGCGTGATTTGTTCAATACCACGGTGGGCCTCAAGCAAGACCGTGCCGCCGGGTGTTTCATAGACACCGCGTGACTTCATCCCGACGAAACGGTTTTCAACCAGATCAAGACGACCAATTCCGTGCTTGCCGCCGTATTCGTTGAGCTTTGTTAATACAGTCGCCGGCGACAACATTTCGCCGTTGATTGACACTGCATCACCGCGCTCAAACCCGACTTCAATAAACTCAGGTTCGTTTGGTGCGTCCTCTGGATTGACGGTCCGCTGGTAGACATATTCTGGGGCTTCAACAGCAGGATCTTCCAGAACTTTGCCTTCAGATGATGTGTGCAAGAGGTTCGCATCAACGCTGAATGGGGCTTCGCCACGTTTGTCTTTCGCAACAGGAATTTGGTGCTGTTCAGCAAATTCAAGCAGTTTGGTGCGAGACGTCAAATCCCATTCGCGCCAAGGTGCGATGACCTTGATGTCGGGGTTCAGCGCATATGCGGCAAGCTCAAAACGCACTTGATCGTTGCCTTTACCAGTCGCACCGTGGGCGATAGCGTCAGCACCTTCGGCTTCGGCGATCTCAACCAGTCGCTTAGAAATCAATGGGCGGGCAATGGATGTGCCGAGCAAATAGATGCCTTCGTACACAGCATTTGCGCGAAACATCGGGAATACGAAATCGCGGACAAATTCTTCGCGGACATCTTCGACATAAATCTTAGAGGCGCCCATCAACTCGGCCTTGGCGCGGGCCGGTTCCAGTTCTTCGCCTTGACCCAAATCAGCGGTAAAGGTCACGACCTCACAGCCATATTCGGTCTGGAGCCATTTAAGGATAATCGACGTGTCCAAACCGCCAGAATAGGCAAGGACGACTTTTTTAGGTTTGGTCATGAGAGAAGCCTTTGATGCGATAATAAGTTGGATTTGGCGATACTGCGTTTGAACGGGCAGGGCAAGGATAGCGGCATTGCGGGGAGTTAACGGCGGTGAAGACTAAGTAAATATCGTAATGGGATCGTTGTGAGAAAAATCACCCTTATTACATTCCGTATGAAGGTTGGGCAGGAACTTCGATCGTAACAGCTCCCTAAATCGATGTCATCGAAGATCACGTGCTGGTAGTCTATATAATTGTTAATAAACGATTATTATATAACGTACTAAAAAACACTCGCCAAGAAATCCGCGTCTCCGTCATTGGCCAATTCTGCCAAAGCCACAACTGGATCAAGCCAAACTGCGATATGCCCCGGCTCTGTTGGTGGACCGTGGGGTCGCACAGGCCGAGCCAAATAGATGTGGCACACCTTCTCTGCGTAGAACCCGTAGTCGGGCATATACACAAACCGGCGGAATACTCCGATCTTGCGCGGGGCGGCGATGCGGTAGCCGGTTTCCTCAAGAACCTCGCGGTGCAAGGCCTCCAAGGGTCCTTCGCCCGGATCAATGCCGCCACCGGGCAGTTGAAATTCCTCGTGTGGCGCACCCTGATATGTCACCAAAACCTTACCATCGCGGGGTAAAATTGCATAGGCACCGGGCCGCAAAGTGTACTTCTGCCCCGCAACCGGCGTGCCGCCATACCGTCTGATCATACCTTGCCCCCTTGGATGGCGTCCTTGCCCCCCCTATATAGCCGCGATATGCCCAATCCTGACAAGATAGGAAAGCCAATGACCATAGGCGCGATTGCCTGGGACGATACCGTCCTGCCGTTTCAACTTGACCGTTCTGACATCCGTGGCCGGGTGGCCCGTTTGGATGGGGTGTTGGAAGAGGTGCTGAAACAGCACGATTACCCGCCTGTGATTGAAGCGTTGGTGGCCGAAATGGCTTTGCTGACTGCGATGATCGGTCAGTCGATGAAGCTGCGCTGGAAGCTTTCGCTACAAGTGCGCGGCGAAGGGGCTGCCCGGATTATCGCAACCGATTACTATGCGCCCGGTGATGACGGGGAGCCTGCGCGGATCAGGGCTTATGCCAGTTATGATAAAGAGCGGATTGATCTGAACGCTGATGGCTTTAGCCAAATCGGTAAGGGTTACTTTGCGATCCTGATCCATCAGGGCGAGGACATGACGCCTTATCAAGGGATCACACCGATTGCGGGTGGGTCGCTTTCCGCCTGTGCAGAGACTTATTTCGCGCAGTCAGAGCAGCTTCCGACAAAGTTTTCGCTATCGTACGGCCAGAACCAAATGCCGGGTGAAGCGCCAAAATGGCGGGCTGGTGGGTTGATGTTGCAGCATATGCCGAAGTCTTCGATCGTGGATGCGCCGTCTGGGGAAGAACCCGTGCGCGATGATGGTTTGACCGATCCAATGGATTTCCTCGACGCGGATGAAGGTGAAAACTGGAATCGTGCCTCAGCGCTGCTTGGCACCGTTGATGATATGGAATTGATTGGGCCAACAGTATCGCCGAATGAATTGTTGGTGCGCTTGTTCCACGAAGAACAGCCGCGTGTTTTTGATGCCAACCAAGTTCGGTTTGGCTGTACCTGTTCTGAAGACAAGGTACGCCAGTCATTGTCGATTTACTCCGCCAAAGACATTAAAACGATGACGACGGATGAGGGCACTGTCACCGCGGATTGCCAATTTTGCGGGTCTCATTACATTTTTGAGCCCAAAACGCTGGGTTTTGAGGCCGAAGGCGATGTTACCTGATTACGGTCAAATCTTGATTGATGCGCTGTCTAAGCCGGGTAGCGCATCTTCTGATTTTGACCTCAATCCCGATATAGCGTTGCCTGTAGGGCGTGTCTTAAAGCCAGCTGCCGTGCTGGTTGGTGTGCGTGAAAACGGAAACGTCATCCTGACGAAACGCTCTGCCAGATTGAAACACCACCCGGGGCAGATTGCTTTTCCGGGGGGCAAAAAAGACGAAGGCGACGTTGACCTGATTGCTGCCGCTTTACGTGAAGCGCACGAAGAGATTGGGTTGCCATCGGATCAGGTTGAAGTCCTTGGATCCTTGCCGTGTCATGAGACGGTGACGAATTACACGGTTTCGCCAATTGTGGGTCTCATCAAGGGAAATTATGACGTTTTGCCTGAAGTTGGTGAAGTCTCAGACGTTTTTGAAGTCCCCTTTTCGCATTTCACGGACCCCGCAAATTTTCGGATCGAAGGACGTCGTTGGCAGGGTAATCGGCGTGAATACTTTGTTGCTCCATATGGCCCGTACTACATTTGGGGTGCCACCGCGCGTATCCTTCGCGCTCTTGCGGATCGAGTTGCGTTATGAAGTTGGACGCTGATTGGTTGACGTCCGTTGGCGCACAAAAGGTATGTGGTCTGTTAGCTGACGCCGGATATCAGGCATGGTTTGTCGGTGGTTGCGTCAGGAATGCACTGATTGGTGCGCCAGTTGCAGATTTGGACCTTTCAACGAACGCCCTTCCAGACGTTGTTGTTCGCCTTGCTCGCGATGCTGGATTGCAGGTTATTCCAACAGGAATTGATCACGGGACAGTCACTATTCTAGCTGAAAATACTTCATTTGAGGTTACGACATTTCGAAAGGATGTGGCCACAGATGGTCGTCGCGCTGTCGTTGTGTTTGCTGACACCATGGCTGAGGATGCGCTGCGTCGCGATTTCACGATGAACGCGCTTTATGCAGATGCGCAAGGTGAAGTTGTTGATCCCTTAGGCGGTTTGCCCGACCTTGAAGCTCGTTTGGTTCGTTTCATTGAGGACCCGGATCAGCGGATCAAAGAAGACTATCTGCGGATTTTAAGGTTCTTCCGGTTTTATGCTTGGTATGGGAATTCAAGCGCTGGGATCGATGCTGATGGGCTGGCGGCTTGTGCAGCAAATGTTGAGGGTATTCAGACCTTATCGAAAGAGCGCATTGGTCAGGAGCTGCTTAAGCTGTTGGCTGCGCCCAACCCCGCGCCTGCGGTCGCTTCATTTGCGTCTTGTGGTGGTCTGATTCAGGTCTTGCCGGGTGCCAATCACGGTGCGTTGGCTGTTCTTGTTCATATCGAGGACAATGCCGGGCTAGACCCTGATCCATTGCGTCGATTGGCAGTTTTGGGCGGTATGGATGTGCAAGACAACTTGCGGCTTTCAAAGGCGCAAGCGTGGCGCTTGGATATTTTGCGTGCTGGCAGATCTGCTATTGAGGTAGGGTATAGGCATGGCGCTGACATTGGGGTCGATTTACTTGCTGTAGAAGCGGCATCGCTTGGGCAAGATATAGACCCTAATAAGATTAAACTGGTGAAAGATGCTGCAACAAAAACTTGCCCTTTGACTGCCCAAGACCTGATGCCAATGTTACAAGGTCCTGCGCTTGGCAAAGCCCTAAAAGTAGCAGAAAGTCGGTGGATCGCGTCTGGTTTCACGTTGACGAAGGATGATCTACTTGACTGAACTGTTACCTCTTTTGGGATTTGTGTTTGCTGGGCTCTTTTCGCCGGGTCCGAACGTGATCCTACTAACGGCCTCTGGCGCGCGTTTTGGATTTCGACCAACCCTACCACATATCCTCGGTGTCGCGTTTGGGGTTGGCATTACGTCAGCAATCACAGGGTTTGGGCTGGGTGCGCTGCTGCAATCCTACCCGTCGCTCACGCTTGTTTTACAAATTTTTGCGAGCCTGTGGATCCTATGGATGGCGTACAAGCTGTGGTTTGCCAAACCTGCTCAGACTGATGACGCTGCTGACCGTCCGTTCACGTTTATTGAGGCTGTATTGTTTCAATGGGTGAACCCAAAGGTGTGGGCAGTTGCGCTGTCTGCGATGGTATATGTGCCAATCGGCGCACCCTCAATGCAAGCGATGACACTTGGCCTGACGTTTTCGGGGATCAATCTGTGTGTCTGCTTGTTTTGGACATACGCAGGAACGCTGCTGTCATATCTGCTCAAAAACGCAGTGGCGTGGCGCATCTTTTTACGGATTATGGCCGTCGCTTTGGTTTGTTTTTCCGTTTTGGTTTTCATCTAGCCCGCGCAGGACTATGTCTAACAGATAACCTTAAAGGTCATCCCGATGTTTCGCTTCTTTGAAAAGCTGGTCGACCCCTATGTCGCCTACCCAGAAAACGACACCCCGCCGCAAACGCTGGGTGCTTTTTTGTGGGATTATGCCACGCCTTTTCGTGGTATTTTCGCAGTAACCGGTATCATGTCCGTTCTGATCGCGATCGTCGAAGTCTTGTTGATTTCGTATATGGGGCGATTGGTTAACCTGCTTGGTGATGGCTCCCCGGCTGAGGTTTGGGCTGCGAATGGTGTCGAGTTTATCGCTGTTGCGATTGCCATTATAGCGATCCGCCCGATTGTTTACGTTGTGCACGTGATGTTGCTGAACCAGACGATTTTGCCCAATATCGGGACGCTTGTGCGGTGGCGCGCCCATCGGCATGTGATGCGTCAATCGGTAGGATGGTTTGAGGACGATTTTGCCGGTCGGATTGCGAACCGAATTATGCAAACACCACCCGCTGCGGGCGAAGTTGTGTTCCAGATTTTTGACGCGCTGACATTTGCCGTAGCTTACGTGATTGGTGCTGCGATCCTTTTGGCTGACGCTGATCCGCGGCTGATGATCCCACTCATCCTATGGTTAGTGCCCTATCTGTTCTTAATTCGGTGGGTGATGCTTAAGGTTGAACCAGCGTCTGAAGCGGCGTCGAACGCCCGTTCCGCAGTGACGGGCCGCGTCGTGGACAGCTATTCCAACATTCATTCGGTAAAGATGTTCGCCCATAATGACCGCGAGATCGAGTACGCCAAGGAATGCATCGAAGAGGCGCGCCGTACATTTCAAGTTGAGCTGCGTTTATACACGTTGATGGACGCTGGATTAACCCTGATTAACGGTTTTCTGGTCGTTGGTATTGTTGGGTGGGCCATGTATTTGTGGATGCAGGGCACGGCCAGTATTGGGGTTGTCGCTGCAGCAACTGCCTTGTCGTTAAGGCTGAATTCTATGTCGGGGTGGATCATGTCTGCTGTGTCGGGGTTTTTTCGCAATCTAGGTGTTGTCCGCGAAGGGATGCAGACGATTGCTCAGCCGATTAACCTGCTTGATACCCCCGGTTCTGTGCCGTTGCAGGTGACGGCTGGTCGCGTTGAAATGCGCGATCTGTCGCATCATTATGGCAAGCATAAGGGCGGTCTGGACCATATTAATTTGGTGATCGCACCCGGTGAAAAGGTTGGTTTGGTTGGGCAGTCAGGTGCTGGAAAATCGACCCTCGTAAAGCTCCTTTTACGGTTTTATGATGCTGAAAGTGGTCAGATCGTGATTGATGGCCAGCCGATTTCGAACGTGACGCAAGACAGCCTGCGCGCCGCAATTGGGATGGTGCAGCAAGACAGTGCGTTATTGCACCGGTCTGTCCGTGAGAACATTCTTTATGGCTGCCCAGAGGCAAGTGAAGCTGAGATGATAGCTGCTGCAGAAAAAGCAGAGGCCCATGATTTCATTCTGACGCTTGAAGATAACGAGGGTAATGTGGGCTATGCCGCGCGCGTTGGTGAACGGGGTGTTAAGCTTTCGGGTGGGCAACGGCAGCGGATCGCTTTGGCACGTGTTGTGCTAAAAGATGCACCTATTTTGTTGTTGGACGAGGCGACATCGGCGCTCGATTCTGAAGTCGAAGCAGCTATATTAGAGACGCTTTATGGGATGATGCAGGGCAAAACTGTGATCGCAATCGCGCACCGATTATCCACGATTGCCCAGATGGACCGGATTATCGTGATGGATCAAGGCCGCATCATCGAAGACGGCACCCATGACAGTCTCTTGGCTGCAAATGGCCAATACGCCCGGTTTTGGGCGCGTCAATCTGGTGGATTTTTGGGACAAGACACAACGGGATCAACGCTATGAACCTCGCAAACTGGATAGCGCCGTTTCAGCCGGCAGATGGTGACCCGCCCAAAAGTCTTGTTGCTTTCGGGCGCTGGGCTTTGAAAGGCAGCTTTTTACCTATCGGTGCCGGGGCTGCGGTGTCAGTAGTGTCCGGGTTGATTGAGGTCGCATCAGCCTTGCTGTTAGGCATGGTTATCGACGCAGCTTTAGCGGGCACTACCGAAGGATTTTTTGCTGAAAATACGGGTCTATTGCTTTGGGTTTCAGTATTTTTTCTGCTATTCCGTCCAGCGTGGCTCGGTTTGTCGGGTGTCATGCAATCGGTTGTTTTAGGGCCTTCAATTTCTGCGCTAATCCTGTCGCGGATGCACCGTTACACTTTGGGTCAAGCAGTGTCGTTCTTTGACAACGATTTTGCGGGCCGGATTTCACAAAAGCAAATGCAGGCGTCGCGGGCATTAACCGATATCGTGATCGAATTCGTGCATACAGTTGTGTTTGCACTGGCGTCCGTACTTGGCTCGCTTGTCTTGGTTATGACGCTCGATTGGCGGGCCGGACTGGCCCTCACCCTCTGGATGGTGGCTTATGTTCTTTTCCTGCGGTTTTTCATGCCACGAATCAGAAAGTCATCCCGTGAACGGGCGGCGGCGAACGCCACTGTGTCCGGCCAGATCGTTGATACAATTGGGAATATCAAAACTGTCAAGTTGTTCGCCCACGATAGCCATGAGGACCGCGCCGCGATAGACGCGATATCGACGTTCCGTGAAAAAGGCATCGCTTGGGGTTGGGTGTCTGCGACATTCCGTGGGTCGCTGATGGTATTGTCCGGTATTTTGCCACTGATTTTGGTTGGTGTGACCTTAATGGTTTGGATGAACGGCGGTGCGACGGCTGGTGATATCGCCGTTGCTGGCACGATTGGACTGCGCTTGGCACAAATGACTGGTTGGGTCAGCTTCACACTGATGGGCATGTACGGCAACGTTGGTGTGCTGGAAGACGCGGTGCAAACGTTAACGCCCGAGCATACGCTGCTGGACGGCCCCAACGCCGGTGCGTTGGAGGTGAATAAGGGGGCGATCACGTTTGATGATGTGACTTTTTCATATGGCGGTGGTCCGGGTGGCTTGAACGCCGTTGACTTGCAGGTCGCATCTGGAGAGCGTTTGGGTATCGTTGGCGCCTCAGGTGCTGGGAAATCCACGATGGTGGCGCTGCTTTTGAGGCTCTACGATACAGAAAATGGACGTATTTTGATCGACGGTCAGGATATTTCTGAGGTCACACAGGAAAGTTTGCGGCGTCAGATCGCAATGGTCACGCAGGAAACGGCGATGTTCAATCGCTCTGCCCGGGATAACATCGGTTATGGGTCGCCTGATGCGTCATTAGAACAGATCATTGAGGCGGCTCAAAAGGCTGAGGCGCACGAATTCCTGCTGGATCTCAAGGATTTCAAGGACCGGACCGGCTACGACGCCCATCTTGGTGAACGTGGCGTAAAGCTGTCGGGAGGCCAGCGCCAGAGAATTGCGATAGCCCGTGCGATATTAAAAGATGCACCAATTCTGGTGCTAGATGAGGCGACGTCAGCGCTCGATTCTGAGGTGGAAGCGTCGATTCAGGCCGCGTTAGAGACTGTTATGCAGGGTAAGACTGTTATCGCGATTGCCCACCGGTTGTCCACATTGGCAAAGATGGATCGGATCATCGTGCTTGACGCCGGACGTATCGTTGAACAAGGAAGCCATCAACACCTGCTAACGCAGGATGGTCTGTATGCCCGGTATTGGAATCGGCAGTCGGGCGGATTTATAAATGTGAAAGATGCGGCGGAATAATTATGGCTATGATCGAAGGACTGACCCACCTTGGCTTGGGTAAAGTAGACGACGGCCGCACATTGTTGCCGCGTGTTTTACCGGGCGAAGAAGTGAGCGTTGACCAAGACGGAACAGTCCGTATCGTGACACCTTCACCTTGCCGGGTCGCGCCGCCATGCCGGCATTTCAAAACCTGTGGTGGTTGTGCGATGCAGCATGCGACGGATGCGTTTGTCGCGGATTGGAAGCAAGAGATTGTGCGCCGTGCGATCACCGCACAGGGTTTAACAACCGTTTTTCGTGACATCGTGACGTCGCCCTCACAATCCCGGAGGCGTGCAAAGTTTTCAGGTCAGCGCACGAAAAAGGGTGTGTCCTTAGGATTTCACGCAAAGCAGTCTGATCAGATTGTTGGGGTTCCAGAATGTCAGTTGGTCACACCGGGTTTGTTGGCAGCGCGCCCAATCCTTGAGGCATTGATCATGATCGCCGCGTCGCGCAAATCTCAGGTCGGGTTTACTGTAACTGAAACGACCGTTGGGCCTGATATTGTCATTGATACCGAGAAAGAGCTGACGTCGCAGCTGCGGATGGAACTGGCGGTGTTTGCCCAGAATAATGGCGTCTCGCGGTTGGTTTGGCAAAAAGAGGTGATCGTGACGATGACGCCGCCTACCCAAGATTTTGGTGGCGTTACAGCAGTGCCGCCTGCGGGTGCGTTCTTGCAGGCGACTGTTCATGGCGAGACCGCGCTTCGCGAAGCTGTCATTGAAATCACGGACGGGGCGAAAAGTATCGTTGATTTGTTCGCAGGATCAGGCACGTTTGCTTTGCCGTTGTCCAGAACAGCGGAGGTTCACGCGGTAGAAGGCGATGCTGAAATGGTCGCCGCCCTTGATCGGGGTTGGCGCGAGGGTAAGGGCCTGAAACGTGTAACAACTGAAGCACGTGATTTGTATCGCCGCCCGCTTGAGCCTGATGAGTTGCGCAAATTCAATGCGGCTGTGATTGATCCGCCGCGCGCTGGTGCAGATTCGCAGATCGCGACATTGGCAGAAAGCACGGTCAAAAAGATTGCGATGGTGTCGTGCAATCCGGTGACGTTTGCCCGGGATGCTAAGACGTTGGTCGCGGCTGGTTTTACTTTCAATTGGCTACAAGTAGTTGATCAGTTTCGCTGGTCGCCGCATGTTGAGGTCGTCGGTAGCTTCACGCGGAAGTGAAGTGCAGTTTGACGCAGGGGCTATGGTCGCGTGAAAATCGCGGATATTAAGCATAAAACTGGCAAATAGACCGGCGGTGAGCAGAATGACACTTTCAAGACGAGCATTGGTTGCAGGTCTGGGCGCGGTTGCCTTGACCGGGTGTGCCACGGAAAGCAAACTCCAGGGCTATAATGGACCTGCGGTGACGCGGATTCAGGTCTTTAAGGGGCGTCGAAAGCTTCAACTTTTGAGCGGAAATCGCTTGCTGAAAAGTTACGATTTTGAACTTGGCTTTGCCCCGTCTGGTGACAAATCCTTTGAGGGAGACGGGCGTACGCCGGAGGGTGCGTATCTGATCAACCGCCGGAACCCTAATAGCCGGTTCCACCTGTCGCTCGGCATTTCATATCCGAATCGTGACGATATCGCTTATGCACGGTCGCGCGGTCTTAGTCCCGGTGGTGATATCTTTATTCACGGCACGCCAACCCCGTTTTCCAACGAAGATGATTGGACGTGGGGTTGCATCGCCGTGACCAACGACGAGATCGAAGAAATGTATGCAATGGTGAAGAACGGCACGCCGATCTACATCTATCCCTGAAACGAGCTGCCTGCGACGGGTGCACCAAGCGGGCGGATTTCGATGGGGGCTGGTGTTGAAATTGCACCCGGCGCTGTGCCAAAGTTAAGCGTCCACCATAGTTTTCCCGCAAGCTCTTGATACCAAGCAAAACCAATACGACGCGCCGCTGGTTCAAGGATTACAGCACGGCTATCGCGGTCTTGGGTCCATGCGGCAAGCGTCTCGAGTTCAGTTTCATAGGATTCTGAGATGACCTCACCCAGCAATTGGCCCGTAAAGCCAGACCGCTGTGCACGATCAAGCGGGGATGATCCGTCAGATCCAAATAGCCAAGGCCGGTTTTGCACAGACATATCGCGGGAATGCGTCGCGGCGGAAGCAATCAGGTTTGAATCGAGCGCTACAGGCCCAACACCAGCAGCTTGACGCAGCGCGTTTATACTGTCTTCCATGCGGAATTGGATCGCATCAACATCATCAACACCGATTTGATAAACAGTCGGTAATGGCAGGCCGTCTGGCCCAATACGGGCAACGCGGGTGCCACTACTACAAGCAGCCAACCCAAATGCGGTCAGTCCCAAAATGATCTCACGTCTCAGCATAGCATTACTCACGTTAAATTTGTCTTGTCTTAGCGGCATTGGAACCACACTTCAAACGCCGGTGCGCAACAGTTCGCCATTATGACACATGTTTGATTTGCGTGATCAGAGCGTGATCATTAAGTCTATCTCATCGAGATATTTATTTAGCGGAGCTTGCGACCCATGACGTCTGACTTCAAGTCCCTTTCCCGCCGCGGTTTTATCGCGGCAAGTGCCGCAACGCTTGGCACAGCCGCAGTTGGCCAGACCAACAATTCGACCGAAATTGAAAGTAACATTGGTGGCGGTGTGGCGCGCAACACTGCGTCGTTTCGGTCGCTTGATTGGCGCCCTTACTTTCCGACCCTCGCGGGAGGTGCTGTGTTGTGTGATCTTGAGAGCCGCGCACTGCATTTCTGGTCAGAAGACCAGAGCGTCTATAAGTTATACCCAACGTCTGTTCCCCTGTCTGAGGACCTGACCCGTCGTGGTCGCACAGAGGTTATTCGCAAGGTTGTGGGCCCATCGTGGTCACCGACGCCTGCGATGCGTGAACGCAACCCTGAATGGCCAGCAACAATTGGTCCCGGCCCTGATAACCCATTGGGATCGCATGCATTGTATCTGGGATGGCGATACTACCGTATCCACGGCACGCATGACACGCGCAAGATTGGCCGCCGGTCGTCGAATGGGTGTATTGGTCTCTATAATGAGCACATCGCAGAACTTTACGAATTGGTCGGGAACGGCGCGCAGGTCATGTTGATCTAGGATCGCATAACTTTGAGATAAATTGAAAAAGCGAGGGTCTATCCCTCGCTTTTTTTGTGCGTTGGGGGCGGACTATCGCAACCAGCCGTGTAAGTTCCGGTTTATGATCCCGGACAAAGCTTCGATGTGCGCCGGGCTATCGTTCAGGCAGGGAATGTATGTGAAGTGTTCTCCGCCTGCTTCCTCAAAGCTTTCCTTGATCTCTTCGTTGATCTCTTCCAGCGTTTCGATGCAATCTGCCGAAAAGGCAGGCGCGCAAACTGCAATGTTTTTGATGCCTTCCTCGGACGCCATTTTCGCAACTTCTTTGACTGTGTATGGCTTTAGCCACTCTTCCCGTCCAAAGATTGACTGGAATGTGGTGCGGATTTGGGTGTCCTCCCAGCCTAGCCGTTCTTTCAAAAGCCGCGTCGTTTTTTGGCATTGGCAGTGGTATGGATCGCCTTCCAGAAGGTAGCGTTTCGGCACACCGTGGTAGGAACACACCAGCACGTCTGGCTTTTTGTCAGCCTTTGCATAGGCGGCCTCAACGGATTGTGCGAGCGCGTCGATATAGGCGGTGTCGTCATAATATGGATCAACAATGCGGGCAGTCGGTTGCCATTTTTGCTTCATCAATGCCCGGAAAAATTCATCGTTTGCAGTGGCTGATGTCGCCCCGGCGTAGTGTGGGTACAATGGGAAGAACAGAATTTTGGTGCAGCCCGCGTCGACCATTTCTTGAACTTTTGATTCGGCCGAAGGGTTGCCGTAGCGCATGCAGAAATCAACACGCACGTCGTCGCCGTATTCTGCAATCATTTTGGCTTTGATCGCTGCCGTCTGCTTTTTGGTGATCGTGAGAAGCGGACTTTCGTTGTCTTCTTCGTTCCAGATCGTCTTGTAGGCCGCGCCTGATGTGAAAGGCCGTCTTGTCAGGATGACCAGTTGGAGCAATGGCTGCCATATCCAAGGTGAATAATCGACGACCCGCTTGTCCGACAGAAATTGGCTTAGATACCGGCGCATTGACCAATAGTCAGTCGCGCTTGGCGTGCCTAAGTTGGCAACTAGAATGCCAACCCGCGCGGGTTTAACCGCTGGATGGTCTGATTTCGCGTGAGCGGGGCAAACGGCTGGGCGTTCGGATGGTGTGTGTGGTGCGTCTAACATTGTCATGGCCCGTCATTATCGCGAATTGCTCGCCGGTTAAATGGGATACGGATCACAGACCCGTATGGACTTATTTTAGTGGTGTTTCATCGGTGCCAAGTGCGTCAGCAAGACGTGTTTTTGCACTGCCGGGACGGAGAGCTTTGGGTTGGCTGTCCGCTGGTGCCCATCCGGTGAGGGTGATTATTTCAAAGGTCGCGTTCACCCGTTGGCCGTCGTCCGTGCCGAAGTTCTCAGCGTAGATAGTCGCGGCTTCGGTCAAGACGTTGCGGGGTGTGAATGTGCCAACCCGATCCGACAAAGCGTTGTTTTCACCCATCTTTCGCAGATCGTGCATCAGGTGGAACGCGTTGGCATAACTGACGGTCAGGGGAATACCGTCTGCCACGGGTAGTGCAAAACCGGCGCGTTGCAGAAGCCCGCCAAGGTCGCGAATTTCGCCCATCGGTGCTATGCGTGGGGACAGGCCGCCACTGACCATGATCTCAGCCTCAGCCAGTGACGTTCGTAATTCATGTAGGGTTTGCCCGCCGAAACTTGCCGCAAGAAAAAGGCCGTCAGGTTTCAAAGCACGGCGGCACTGCACCAATTGCCCCACTGGATCGTTCGCCCAATGAAGCGCGAGCGTGTGGAGAATCAAATCGTATTGGCCAACCTCAAGCGCCAGTGTGTCGTCATCGTCAATGATTTTGGCATTCGGGTACTTTACTGCCCAAAAATGGGGGAAACCCGTCACGATCGCTACGTTTGTAAACGTTCTGTTAACCTCAATGAGTCTTTCTTGAAGCTCGTCAGCAACGACGTCGTGCAGGAACAACGCGTCAGGCAAGGCCCGGTTGCGATTGCGGGTCAGGGCGGTGCGGTTGGTGATGTTCGGTGGCATATCCATAAGGGGGATTTAGAACGTGCAGGGCTTAATGCAAAGTGTCGTTCGTGCAATTTACCCGCCGCAATGTGTCGCGTGTGAAACGCAGACTGAGGCAGAGCATGGATTATGTGGTCCATGTTGGACTGAAACTGAGTTTATTGGTGGCCTTGTTTGCGACACCTGCGGTGCGCCGCAGTTGGGCGTGGATCAAGGTGAACGGGTGCAGTGCGATGATTGCATGATAATTGCCAGACCGTGGGATAAGGGTCGAGCTGCCCTTGTTTATAAAGGGATTGGGCGGCGATTGGTACTGGGACTGAAACATGGGGACCGGTTGGATTTGACATGGCCCGCTGCGACGTGGATGGCCGCCCGCGTTGGGTCATTGCTGCGGGATGATACGGTGATTGTGCCAGTTCCGTTGCATTGGTCACGGTTGTTGAAAAGACGCTATAATCAGGCGGCTATTTTGGCGCAGGATCTTGGAAAGCAGGTGAAGCGGCCTGTTTTGGTAGACGGCTTGGTGCGGGTTGCGCGGACGAAGCCACTTGATGGACATAGTCGTGACGCCCGCTTTGCCGCAATCACAGGCACGATCCGCCCACACCCAAAGCGTGGTGCTAATTTGAATGGAAAGTCGGTGCTGCTTGTTGATGATGTGATGACATCTGGGGCGACGTTGGCCGCATCAACAGAGGCTGCGCGCGAAGCGGGTGCCACGAACGTGTCTATTGTTACTCTGGCGCGGGTGGTCAAGGATGCCTAGATAAGCAGCGACCCCGATTTGGGACGCCAATGCGAAGGACCTGCCAAATGGCTACGATTGAAATGTACATGAAACCCACCTGCGGCTTTTGTCATGCGGCTGCCCGTATGCTTGATGGCAAAAAAGCCAGCTACGCGACGATCAACATTCTCGCGCAACCGGCTAAGCGAGCAGAGATGATCCAGCGTGCAAAAGGCGGATCGACCGTGCCGCAAATTTTCATCAACGGCACGCATATTGGTGGTTATGACGACCTGAATGCGCTGAACGCAGGCGGAAAGCTTGATGCATTGCTGGCAGCATGAAAACTGCCCTTCTCCAGATCACGTCGGGTGATGATCCGACCGAGAACCTAAACGTGGTTCTGGAGATGATGCGTGATGCTGTGTCGCAGGGTGCTGGTTTTGTACTGACGCCTGAGGTGACGAATTGTTTGACGTGGAATCGCGCCCA
>JAPKCP010000304.1 GCA_028822885.1 Yoonia sp.
TGGTCATGGGCCTGCCTGCTGTTGTTAGCCGTAGGCTAGCCTGCGGGCGGTTCCGTTGGAATGGTCAGAACCGTCATAATGATTATGCAGAGCGGCATTTTAGACGAATGGCAGGAACGAGCCCTTTTTGACCGATTTGAGGGTGTCGCTATCGAAGCAACTCGAATCGATGATACTCGTCAATCGTGGCACAAAGCTGCCCTTCGCGTTATCCATGACGAATGACGGTAGAGCGGGTCAAAGCTGGCGGTCAATAGACTTGCTTGAGTTCCCGCTTTTGAAGAAACTTCATAGCAAAAGTGGCGATTTCTGTAACAGTCAGATTAGTAAAGGCCGTCGAGGTAGATGCTCTGTTGCTAATTGCCTGCGACTTGCTTTCTATAAATTTCCGCGTCGAAAAATCCGCGCGAAGCAGTCACCTTGAGATTTTCATTAACTTCCCATTCTTCCCACCCACGAATGTTGAGTGGGTTGTTAGTTGCCGAATCGTGCCCAGTAAATGTCCAAACGAAAATCACGTGGCTTCCAGCGCATCGCACATCATCACATGTGAGTGTCAAATCAGGGACATCCGCGTAAAAACCAGCAGCCATATCCTGAACGCGCGAACGTCCACTCCAAGGATCGCCGTTGTTGATAATGATTTCGCCGTCTTCAGCGTAGAACGAGGCCACAGCTTTGGCAGATTTTGAATTCCAAGCCTTGGCATAATCTGCTGCCATATCAGCAACTTCTTTTGGATCAATCATTGCATCACTTTCTTTATGCCGTTACGGAAAAATTATCAGCGACCATGATATGTCGCTACGATATTGTCTTCGTATCATAGTTTTATCAAAAAACTTATTTCTGTTTTATTCGAACGAGCGGAATCATCGACACAAAGCATGAAAGAACCCAAATTATACTGCCAATAGTCGTGAGCGGATCACCAAAATTAATACCCGCCCAAATAAAGAAAAAACCAGCAATAATAAAGCCGACCAAACCGATTATTTGACAACGTTTCTCATCCATATTCCTGGTTTGGGAATGTCTGTTGTTGGCACTTTTTGCCAATTCGAGCAGTGTCGCAATATCGACCTTCGAGGCTGAAGCCAAGGTCCGTAAGGTCCGCATAGCAGCCATTTGGTTGATCGGTGCGTTGCGTTTGAATTCTACCCACCGATCACCGACACGCCCAACACCCAAACCACCAACGGCACTGGCAAAACTGCCAATAATACCGTCCCAAACATCGCCCATCTCCCAAATAATCGTGAAAACCCAGCGGCCATTAGAATGCCGCCTCCGCCGCCAATGGCGAATGTTCCGGGGATGTTCAGCAGGACTGCGATCATGATGTAGCGATAGTTTGTTGTGACATTTGCCAGCCACGTGGGGAGCAGGGCGCGTTGGGCTGCTAGCCGGTCTGCAGGCGTCGTTGTCTCAATTTTCGCGAGGTATGTGGAGACTTTTTGCAAGCCAAGGTAACCAAAAAATGTCTGCAACCTTGGAAGGGAGATGGTGTTACCGATAAGGTAGGCTGTCATCAGGCCTACGACAGTTGCGAGATAGACAAAGGGGGCTACATCTGCGCCTTGAAGCAACAGAAGGGCCACACCAACTTCGATGCCCGGCATAAACGGCGTCGCGATCAGAATAGCGTAAACAACGAGGCTGATCGCCAAGAATCCAACCATCGTTATCGACCCGGCCATTGAATTGCTCGCACTGACAAAGTTCATCGCCCAACTTAGGCCAAAATGCAGCGCAGCGAAGGCAATTCCAAAGATGCAGATCCAGATCGCGATACGACGCCAATCGGGGCGGTTTTTTTCGAATGGTTCTGGCTGGTTCTTTGGCGTCATCGTACAAAGATGGGGGGTAAATGCAGGAGCCACAAGCGCCATTCCCTGATTTGCCCTTTTGGTCCGCTCGCATCCATGAAATAGGGCGATGTCAAACGCTGCCACTGTCCAAGGAGAAGACGATGGAGATTCGCGAGGCGCTGACCTTTGATGATGTGTTACTGGTGCCGGGGGCTTCGAGCGTCCTCCCATCGACTGCGGATACCCGCACGCAGGTCACAAAATCTATATCAATGAACATACCGCTGCTGTCCTCTGCGATGGACACTGTCACGGAAAGCAAGATGGCGATTGCCATGGCGCAGGCCGGTGGCATTGGCGTGGTTCACAAGAATTTGAGCATTGATGAGCAAGCCACTGAAATACGGCGTGTGAAGCGGTTTGTGTCTGGAACGGTCTATAACCCCGTCACGTTGACCCCGGATCAGACCTTAGCTGACGCCCGCGCTCTTATGGAACGCTACCGGATCACTGGTTTTCCGGTTGTGAACCAGGCTGGTCTTGTTATCGGAATCGTCACAAACCGTGATATGCGCTTTGCGACGGATGAAAAAACACCCGTCAGCGTGATGATGACAACCAATGATTTGGCGGTCTTGCGGGAACCTGCTGATCTAGACGAGGCGCGGTCACTGATGCAAGCCCGCCGGATTGAAAAGCTATTGATCACTGATGGTGAGGGCAAGCTGACTGGTTTGCTGACGTTGAAGGATAGCGAGCAAGCCGTCTTGAACCCAATTGCCTGCAAGGATGAGTTGGGTCGTTTGCGCGTTGCTGCGGCGTCTGGTGTTGGGGACAGTGGTTTTGAACGAGCCGAAGCGCTGGTTGATGCTGGCGTCGATATGATTGTGATCGATACGGCGCATGGACACTCCGAAGGGGTGGCTATCGCGGTGGAACGTGCCAAGAAACTATCAAACGAGGTTCAGATTGTTGCGGGTAACATCGCAACAGGCGAGGCTGCGACGGCTTTGATCGGATCTGGTGCGGATGCCGTGAAAGTCGGTATTGGACCGGGATCGATTTGTACGACACGTATGGTTGCTGGTGTCGGTGTGCCTCAGTTAACCGCCATTATGGATTGTGCGCAGGCTGCTGGTGATACGCCTGTGATTGCTGATGGTGGGATTAAGTTCTCGGGCGACTTTGCCAAAGCGATCGCGGCGGGCGCGTCATGTGCCATGGTTGGCTCAATGATTGCCGGAACGGATGAAAGCCCGGGCGAGGTGATTTTGTACCAAGGCCGGTCATTTAAATCGTATCGTGGCATGGGATCGCTTGGCGCGATGGCCCGTGGGTCAGCGGATCGGTATTTCCAAAAGGATGCAGCCAGCGACAAACTGGTGCCTGAAGGCATTGAAGGGCAGGTGCCTTATAAGGGGTCTGCGTCTGCTGTCGTTCACCAGCTGGTTGGCGGTCTGCGGGCTGCGATGGGCTATACAGGTAACGGCACTGTGGCTGAGATGCGTAAGAACTGCACTTTCGTTAAGATAACTGGTGCGGGCCTCAAAGAAAGCCACGTCCATGATGTGCAAATTACCCGTGAAAGTCCAAACTACCGGATTGGCTAAATGGATCGCATAGCGCACCCAAGCAAGTCAGTGGCAGCAGACCAGACGTTGTTTGACTCAATAATTTGCTAGGAAAACTGCTATGACACCTGCCGCCCGCGTTTCTGCCGCCATAACTGTGCTTGACGATATCCTTGACGGCAGAACGGCTGAAAAGGCTTTGTCCGATTGGGCAAGAGGTAGCCGTTTTGCTGGATCAAAGGACCGTGCGGCATTGCGTGACTTGGTTTTTGACGCGCTCCGGAAGCGGGCGTCATGTGCCGCACGTGGTGGTAGCCTGACTGGGCGTGGCTTGATGCTTGGGCTTTGCGCAGAAGCAGGCGATCCTGCGTTGATGTTCACAGGTGAAGGACATGCGCCCACAGTTTTGACATCTGAGGAGATCGCCCACTTACAAAGCGAGCTGACG
>JAPKCP010000038.1 GCA_028822885.1 Yoonia sp.
CCCGGCATTGGCACAGTACGGCCTTCTTTGTTGTACTTGCCCAGACGTGGCCCAAGAATGATCGCGCCAGCCAAAGCAGCCCAGCCACCAACAGAGTGTACGATTGTTGAACCAGCGAAGTCAGAGAAGCCGATTTCAGACAACCAGCCGCCGCCCCACTGCCAAGACCCAGAAATCGGGTACATCACACCGGTCAACAGCACGACGAAGATCAGGAATGGCCACAGCTTAATACGCTCAGCAAGCGCGCCGGACACGATAGACGCAGTCGCAGCTACAAACATCAGCTGAAAGAAAAAGTCGGATGCAACGGATGCGTAATCAAGCGACGCATCAGCAGCAGCAAGCCCAACAGGCTCTAGCGTTGTGACTGCAAAGAATGGGCCAACCCAGCCTGGGATGATCCAAGCGTCGCCCGGGTACATCAGGTTAAAACCGATCGCCCAGTATGCGATGGATGCGAACCCAAACAGCGCAATGTTTTTCGTCAGCTGCATGGCCACGTTCTTTGACCGAACAAGGCCTGCCTCTAGCATCGCGAAACCAGCCGCCATGAAGAAGACAAGGAAGCCTGCCATCAAAAACAGCAGTGTTGTCATGAGGTACGGGCCGATTTCATCGAAAGTCGGCGCTGCATCTTGGGCGAAGGCGAAGCTTGGCAATGCTGCCAATGCTGCCCCCGCGAAAAGTGTCTTGGTGAGTTTCATCTGTCCCATGTCCCTTAGATAGCGTCGTCGTTAAGTTCACCGGTGCGAACGCGCATCGCGCCTTCAACATCCAGCGTGAAGATCTTCCCGTCACCGATTTTGTCGGTCTTGGCTGTTGCGGCGATGGTTGTGACCACTTGCTCAGCCATGCTGTCCTGCACGACGATCTCAAGCTTGACCTTTGGCACGAAGTTCACGGCGTATTCTGCACCACGATAGATTTCCGTGTGACCTGACTGCGCGCCAAAACCTTTGATTTCTGATACCATCATCCCACGCACGCCGATGCCAGTCAGCGCTTCGCGGACCTCTTCCAGCTTGAATGGTTTGATTGTTGCAATGATGAGTTTCACGAGGGTTCCCCTTGCCGTTTCGTTCAAACGCCGCGGCCGTGCGGCTACGAAACAAGGGGGCGGCATCTAACCAAAAGGGACAATAGTTCTGCCCTGTATTGCGGTAATGAATCCGCCAGATTGCACAATTTTTGCACAATTATCATCTATCGCACATTTTTTAAGCGCATCACAAAGTGCCGCAGACACAATCTGCGTTCTCTACATTCGTGAAAGCACCGCGTATGATCGCCGAAAGATACCAAAAATGGCGCAGGCAACGTATGATCAGAAATGGCAAGAAAGGCGGCCCATTGGTCGCTGACAAACGATACGGTGCGGCAGCCAAAAAAAAGGCGAAGCCGACACCCAAACCGCGCAGGTCGGCCAAACGCGCGCCTACAAAACGGCGTGGCTTGATTGGGTTGCTCACGGCCTTAATAGGCGGAATATTTCGTACGATCTGGCGACTGATCTGGGGTGGAACGGCGATCGTTACCCTGATGACAGGTATCGGGATTTATTATTTTGCCTCAAGCATGCCACCTGCAGCAAGCGTCATTGATGGCCGTGCGCGTGGATCTGTTACGCTACAGGACCGCTTTGGTGAAACGTTTGCGTGGCGTGGCGATCAGTTTGGCGGAATGATCACGACCGATACGGTCAGCCCATATTTGGTAAGTGCTGTTGTCGCGTCAGAGGATAAGCGGTTCTATCGTCACTTCGGAATTTCACCGCGCGGTGTCGCCTCTGCCGTACGTATTAATCTGCGCGCTGGGCGTGGTCCATTATCAGGCAACGGTGGGTCTACTATTACGCAACAGGTTGCGAAACTGTTGTGCCTTGGGGTGCCATTTGACCCAACCAAGTGGGACTCTGAGGCGGCTTATGAGGCCGACTGCCGTCGCTCGACTTTATGGCGAAAGATCAAAGAAGCAACATTCGCGATGGGTATGGAGGTAGCTTATACAAAAGACGAAATCCTCACAATCTATTTGAACCGTGCTTATCTTGGTGCGGGATCACGTGGGTTTGAGGCTGCATCCGAACGTTATTTTGGAAAATCTTCGGGTGATTTGCGCCCAGCAGAGGCCGCAATGTTATCCAGCTTACTCCCCGCCCCATCAGCGCGTGCACCAACCCGAAACCTTGAGGCCGCTCAACGTCGCGCAAATGTCGTGATTGGCTTGATGGAAGATCAAGAACGCCTGACACCAGCGGCTGCGGCTGAAGCCCGCGCAAACCCAGCCACATTGTCATCCGCTGCCAAGCAAGCATCCGGTGGCTATTTCGCAGATTGGGTTATGGCATCTGGGCCTGAATTCTTTACGCGGAACACTACCGAAGACGTGAATATCCGCACGACGTTTGACCAGAACATCCAGACCAGCGCAGAAGATGCATTAAAGTGGGTTTTCGAAAACAAGGTCCGTGAAGGATCAGAGGCCGAAGCTGCAATCGTGGTTATGTCGGCTGACGGGGCCGTGCGTGCGATGGTCGGGGGGCGTTCAGACCCCAATCCCGGCGATTTTAACCGCGCCGTGCAAGCCCGCAGGCAGACCGGATCAGCGTTCAAGCCGTTTATTTATGCGGCAGCCTTGGAATTAGACTTTTCACCCAACGACTACGTTAACGACACAAACAGGTGTTGGTCTACACCAGGATCAGGCAACTGGTGTCCAAAAAACTATGACCGTGAGTTTAAGGGGCCAGTAACGCTGACCCAATCGCTGACCGAGAGCCGCAATATTCCTGCAGTGATTCTATCTGAGCAGGTGGGCCGAAATATCGTGCGGCAAGTGGCCGAAAACTTTGGTATCCAAAGCGATATGGCCGATGGTCCAGCCCTTGCACTTGGCGTATCCGAAAGCACCTTGATTGAGATGACAGGCGCATATGCTGGCATTCTGAACGGTGGGTCTTCGGTTGATCCCTATGGGCTGGTTGAACTGCGATTGCAGGGCGATGCTGAACCCCTGATGGGCCTTGGCGGTGGTATCCGGGAGCGGGTGATCCGCGAACGTGCCGCGCGCAAACTCACATGGATGATGCATCAGGTCGTTGAAAACGGCACCGGGATGCGTGCGCAAATCCCCGGCTGGCAAATCGCGGGCAAGTCCGGAACGACACAATCCTCACGTGACGCTTGGTTCATTGCTTTTACGGGTGACTATGTGACTGGCGTTTGGATGGGTTATGACGACAACAGCCCCTTGACGGGTGTGACGGGTGGCGGGTTGCCTGCTGATGTTTGGCGCGAAACAATGACGCGGGTTTTGGCGGGACAACAGCCTGTGCCACTGCCGATGCAGGCGCCTGACGACACACCGCAGCGCGGTGATCCGAACTTTCAGCTCGGTGTTGTGGGTCAAGATTCGCCCAACAATAGTGCAATATTAGATGTGTTGGATAATATTCTGAACGGGTCAAGGAACTGAGGCTTGAGGGCCTACCTGATGTATTGGTTTCACAAATCAGATTGACAATCAGGTAGCATATCTGTGTGACAATGACCGTTCTACATCACGTTACATGCCCACACACCTTCACATTTGCTCGATTGACATCTATCGCCGATGCAAAAGTGGAACGCCGTTATACAATGGGCCATCAAATGATGGTCGAGGTTGATAGCACCCATTCCCTGACCCAGAATGAACGAAACAGATAGCTTTGATTTACCTGGCATTAATCGTCCAAAGATAAGATCAGCCCACAACAAGGATTGGCCTTTTTATGCAGCCAAATCAAACTACTACAGCGGTTCACACCGCGCATAGGCAAACGCATAGCCATTCCACGCCATAATGATCCCATCGTCTTCGGCAGCATCCATAAGCATGGCGCGTTCAGTCCATACTTGATCCTCACCAGAGCATTCCATCGTATAGAGCGTGGCATCCATTTGCACGACATCAACAGGCTTTGTCATGCGGCATTCGACCTCAACACCATAAAAGATGCCGTCTTCGATCTTAAGCGCCCCACCATCAACGCCAACATTTGCGCAATCTGCGTTTGCAACCTGCTTGTAAGTCCCATCGTAGGGACCCGCCAAAGCAATGGTTGGCACAAGTGCGAGGATGGCAGCAAAACGCATTACGTCGCTCCAATCTCAGCTGTCATCGCATCAAGATTGCGACCTTGCCGATCCAACAGAGCCCCAATTTCGGCACGTTCTGTCAGCAGCATGTTCACGCCTTCGATGATGAAGTTGAAGAATTTATGCGACCCAGATCGGTCGGACACGTGGAAATCCATCCGCAGCGGTGAACGTCCACGAAGTTTGACTGTCGTTTCAACTTCGACCCAGCTTTTGATCGGGCGGGCACCTTGAACAACGATCTCACCGCCAACAAACTCGCGGAAGCGGCGACCATACTTGCTGGCGATATAGGTCCGGAAGGCGACAGTGTAGGCCTGCATCTGTGCGGCGCTTGCGCTGCGCGCATCGGCGCCAAGGCAATACCGCGCGATTGTCGGGACGTCAGAATAGCGGTCAAACAGAACTTCAAATTCGCTGATCATCGCCGCCTCGGATGCCCCAGAGGCGATGACGGTGTTCACCTCCGCAACCAAAGCGGACACGATGGATTGCGAAGCCTCAACTGTTAAAGCAAAGGCGGTTTGCGGTAGAAAACCTGCGCTTGCGGTTGCAAGGATCATTGTGCGACGGGTAAGGATCATCACTGGTCTCCGTATAAGTCATCATATGGATCTGCGACATCTGTCGCCTCGATCCCCAATTCAAAGCGGCGGTTTTGCAAGTAGATTAGCCGCGCTTGCACATAACTGTCAGCACTTTCGTTTAACACATCACCAATAGCGTCGCCAACTTGGTCAATTTTCGCAACCCGTCCAGCGATTGTTCCAACCGAAGCGAGGATCAACTGATCCTCTGGCAAGAACCACCCGAGAGGGTCAATCAAGGCATCAACGACGTCGCCAGCAAAGTCCCGTTCAGTTGATGGGCCCACGAATGGTAGCTCCAAGTAGGCACCCTCTGATATGCCCCAAACAGATAAAGTCTGGCCAAAATCCGCCTCTACTTCTTCAAGGCCAATAATATCAGATGGGTCCCAAATTCCCAAAACACCAAACACGGTGTTGATCGCAAAGCGCAGCGTATTCGTACCGGCAGCACCAATATCACCTTGCAGGACGTTGTTAAAAACCACCCCGGGTAGGGCGACATTGTCTGCAAAATCAATCACCCGCACGGCAATATCTGATGGAATGCGGGGGCCTCTGCTTTCGCCGTCTTCACGTCCTAAAGATCCTGTCAGCGATTTGTTGAAGGTGTGTATGCGCCGGTTATCGACCTCATAGGGATCGTGAACTGTTGCGCCTTCGGGTGCGGACGTACAGCCTGAAAGGCAAAGTACGATCAGGCTGGGAAGGGTAAGAAATTTCATCAAGCAACTGTTTCATAATTCAAATTAGGTGATCGTGATGTGACGTTTATATGTAAAAATTGCAATCGCATTAGATTCGACTGTCCTTGTTGTCTCTATCGCGTAAGTAATGCACCAATAAGATATTAAAAATTGAAAGAGCGATGAACCGCCAATGGCAGACGAATTTACCGCAAAAGGCCGCACCGAACTCGTAGAAGCTCGAATGCAAAGCAGGGGCCTCTATTGGATGGTCGCTGTGTTCAGCTTTTTTGTGAACATGCTGATGCTGACCGGCCCACTTTATATGCTGAACGTATATGACAGGGTGCTTGGCTCACGTAGCCTTGAGACGTTGATCGCATTATCTGTCTTGGTCGCCTTTCTTTACAGCATGATGGGCTTCATGGATTATGTCCGTGGCCGCATCATGGGCCGCGTTGGCGCCCGTTTTCAGGCCACGATGGATCGCCGCGTATTCGCAGCGGTCCTAAAAGCTGGCACAATCAACAAAGCCCGCAAAGAAGCGGCCACCGGTCTGCGTGACCTAGAAAGCGTACAACGATTAATCACGTCGCCTGCGCTGATGGCCGTGTTTGACCTGCCGTGGACGCCATTATTCTTTCTTGGAATCTTCATGTTCCACCCGATGATGGGGCTTTTGGGAATCGGCGGGGGTGTGATTCTGATCATCGTCGCGATCGCAAACCAAGTGACCACTCGCAAACCACTGCAAAAGGCCAACGCGGCAACATTCCAATCCGAGACGATGGGCGCGCAGATTCGCCAAGAATCTGAGATGGTACATGCGTTAGGAATGCGCAATGCCGCTTTTAGTCGTTGGCAGATCGCACGCAGTGAATCGCTAGATGCAACGATAGCTGCTGCCGATGGCGCTGGCACATTCAGCGCGATGACCAAGACGTTTCGTCTATTCCTACAGTCAGCGATGCTTGGCCTTGGCGCCTATTTTGTTTTGCAGGGCGAACTCACACCGGGTGCAATGATTGCGGGTTCGATCCTGCTGGGACGCGCACTTGCCCCGATTGAATTGATCGTCGGTCAGTTCGCCACATTCCAAAGGGGCCGCGAAGGCTGGCAGAACTTATCCACTCTGTTGGGTAGTGTTCCCAAAGACGACGACCGTATGACACTTCCGCAGCCAGTAGCCCGTATTGTTGCGGACCAAGTGACTGTGGTGCCGCCGGGCGAACAAACAGCATCGCTGCGCATGATCAGTTTTGCTGTGCAGCCCGGACAGGCCGTTGGTGTGATTGGAACGTCCGGTTCCGGGAAAACAACACTGGCGCGTGCTTTAACCGGCGTTTGGCGCCCAGCTGGCGGAAAAATCCGTCTCGATGGTGCGGCTTTGGACCAATATAACCCCGATGTTCTGGGTCAGCATATCGGCTACCTGCCACAGCGTGTGCAGCTTTTTGACGGTACCATCAGAGAAAATATTGCGCGAATGTCGATGTCCCCTGACGATGCCGCCGTGGTTAGCGCTGCAAAAAAGGCTGCCGCACACGAGATGATTCTGAAGCTGCCTGATGGCTATGACACGCGCCTCGCCTCTAATGGTGGCCGCTTGTCGGGTGGTCAAATCCAGCGGATCGGTTTAGCCCGCGCGATGTACGGCAACCCTGTTGTGTTGGTCTTGGACGAGCCGAATTCGAACCTTGATAACGAGGGCTCAAATGCACTGAACAACGCGATCCGCCTGACCAAGGAGGAAGGCAAAATTATCTTCATCATGGCCCACAGGCCTGCAGCGATTCAAGAATGTGACCTGCTGCTGGTGATCGAAAATGGAGCCCGTCGCGCCTTTGGTCCAAAAGACCAAGTCCTAAAGGAAATGGTCAAAAATGCTGATCAGATCAAGCAAACATCAGGCCAAGGGGCGGGCGTATCATGAGCGATGACACTCCAAACAAACGCTGGTCTGTTGTGCGACCCATGACGATTGGCCTGATTGCGATGCTTGTTCTTGTCGGCGGCTTTGGCACATGGGCCGTGATGGCCCAAATTACCGGCGCTGTGATTGCATCTGGCCAAATTGAGGTTGATCGCAATCGGCAGGTAATCCAGCATCCAGACGGCGGTGTGGTTGAGGCGATTTTGGTCGATGAAGGCGATACCGTCGCAAGCGGTGATCTGCTGATCAGGCTTGATCCAAGTGCGCTTCAATCTGAGTTGATCATCGTTGAAGGCCAATTGTTCGAGATCATGGCCCGCCGCGGACGCCTTGAAGCGGAGCGTGACGGCGCAGATGTAATTATCTTTCCAGAGGCCCTATTGGCCTTTGGTCGCCCTGAAATTGAAAGCCTGCTTGCAGGACAAGAACGCCTGTTCCAAGCTCGCCGCGAGTCGACCACGAAAACGATAGAACAACTGGCCCAGCGTCGCGCCCAGATCGTTAGCCAGATTGGCGGCATCACAGCGCAACAAACTGCATTGACGCGGCAACAAGAACTGATTGTTAAGGAACTTGCGGATCAGCAAAGCTTGCTGGATCGTGGTCTTGCCCAAGCCAGCCGTGTGTCCGCATTGCAGCGCGAAGAAGCCAATCTGTTAGGTCGCGTGGGTGAATTGTCCGCATCAGAGGCCCAAGCCGCCGAGCAAATTACCGAGATTGAAATCGAGGTTCTGACCCTTGACACGACACGCCGTGAAGAGGCTATCACCCGACTGCGCGACCTCCAGTTCAACGAATTGGAGTTATCAGAACGCCAACGCACGTTGACGCGGCAGCTTGATCGTCTCGACATTCGCGCGCCACTTTCCGGGATCGTCTATGGCCTTCAGGTGTTTGCTGAACGGTCGGTTATTCGCCCCGCTGACCCTGTCATGTTCCTTGTCCCACAAGACCGCCCACTCGTGATTGCAGCACAAGTCCAGCTGACAGATGTGGACCAAATCTATGTCGGTCAAGAAGCCACAATGCGCTTTTCAGCCTTCGATCAACGCCGCACGCCCGAACTTTTTGGCACAGTCACGCTGATTTCCGCAGATGCGTTTCAGGACGACAGCGCTGTCGCACCATTCTACCGTGTTGAATTGCGCTTAAACGAAGGGGAGCTTGCCCGTTTGCCCGAAGACCTGACGCTGATCCCAGGCATGCCGGTCGAATCGTTTGTACGCACCGCAGATCGCAGCCCAATGGACTACCTGATCAAACCGCTGGCCGACTATTTCGCAAAGGCTTTCCGCGAGTCTTGATTGCGCATGCCACCATCCAGCGCTAGCGTCCTGACAAACAAAACGGAGGACGTTATGACATCTGCGATCGAAATCAAACTAGCTGAGCTGGGCGTTAGCCTACCTGATGCCCCTGCGGCAGCTGGCAACTATGTGCCTTATGTAATTGCAGGCGATATGGTCTATATCTCTGGCCAGATTTCAATGGATGCAAGCGGGCTTATCAAAGGTAAACTTGGCGATGACTACACGGTTGACCAAGGCATGGCCGCAGCCAAAACCTGTGCAATCAATCTGCTGACGCAACTCAAAGCCGCCTGTGACGGCGATCTTGATCGGCTCGTACAGGTTGTGAAACTGGGTGGTTTTGTGAATTCGACCTCTGATTTTGTTGATCAGCCCAAAGTTATCAATGGCGCGTCTGATTTCTTTGTCGCCGCTCTTGGCGACATCGGTCGTCACGCCCGCGCGGCCGTGAGCGCACCAAGCCTCCCAATGGGTGTTGCCGTCGAAATCGACGGGGTGTTTCAAATCAAATGACCCTGCCCACGGCCTTATTGATCAAACCCATCACCCATCGCGGCTTGCACGATGTCACTGACGGACGCCCGGAGAATTCGGTTGAGGCGCTAAAAGCCGCGTTAAACCACGGCTATGGCATTGAGATTGATCTGCAATTGTCCAAAGACGGCGTGCCAATGGTGTTTCATGACTACCATTTGGGGCGGCTTACAGCGGAAATAGGACCTGTTTCACAGCGCACCGCCGCTGAATTGAGCCGTATTCCTTTGACGGGTGGTAAAACTGGGATTCCGACTTTTGCCGAGGTTCTAGACCTAATTGAAGGCAAAGTCGCGTTGTTGGTTGAGATCAAAGATCAAGATGGTGAAATGGGTGAAAACGTCGGATCGTTACAACAAGCGGCCGCTGATGCATTGGCAGACTATGTAGGCGACGTTGCCGTTATGTCCTTCAATCCACATGCGGTGGCAGATTTTGGCAAGGCCGCCCCCCATATTCCACGCGGACTTGTCACGTCTTCGTTTAATCCAACTGACTGGGCACAACTTCGCCATCGCGTCTGTGACCGTCTTCGTGAGATCCCAGACTACGATAGCACTGGGTCCACTTTCATCAGCCACGAAGGTCCTGACCTTGCCCGCCACCGCGTTGCAGACCTTAAGGCAGCGGGCGCCAAAATCCTGTGTTGGACCATCAAATCCGCAGCCCAAGAAGAACAAGCCCGCAAAGTCGCAGATAATGTGACTTTTGAAGGCTACCTCGCTTGACGCCCAGCCATTTGCGCACAGTTTCTTAATCATGACTGACGACGCCATAGACATTAATGCTCACCCCGATCTGACGACAATATCTCAGGCTGATTGGGATGCTTGCGCTTGCCCAGAGGACGCGGACGGGCGGCCCTTTGATCCGTTCACGACCTACCGGTTTATGAAGGCACTTGAGGACAGCGGGTCCGTTGGCTCCGGTACGGGCTGGCAACCGCGATACTTGACCGCAAAGAAAGACGGTCAGGTGATCGCTGTCGCCCCTTTGTATGCCAAGGGTCATTCTCAGGGCGAATATATCTTCGATCATAACTGGGCGCATGCCTTCGAAAACGCGGGCGGTCGATATTATCCCAAGCTGCAACTCGCCGTTCCGTTCACTCCAGCGACGGGCCGTCGGTTCCTCACGCGACCGGGTTTTGAGGCCGTAGGTATGTCGGCAATCATTCAAGGCGCGATCCAGATTGCGGCTGATAACCAACTTTCGTCAATGCACGTGACTTTCTGCACCGAGGCAGAGGCGATTGCTGGCGAAGAGATGGGCCTACTCCCCCGGATCGGCCAACAGTTTCATTGGGAAAATGATGGTTATGCTGATTTTAACGGGTTCCTAGCCAATCTGGCCAGTCGTAAGCGCAAGAACATTCGCAAAGAACGCGAGCAAGCGAATGCGTTTGGCGGTGAAATCAAGATGCTCACTGGCGACGATATCCAGCCCGAACATTGGGATGCCTTTTGGCAGTTCTATCAGGATACCGGCAACCGGAAGTGGGGCACGCCCTACCTGACACGCCAGTTTTTTGACATCGCGCAAGACACGTTACGCGATGATATACTTCTGTCGCTAGCGGTCCGTGATGGCCAATACGTGGCTGGTGCATTGAACTTTATCGGGCGCGAGACGCTTTATGGTCGCTATTGGGGCTGCGTCGAACACCATGCCTGCCTACACTTTGAACTGTGCTACTACCGTGCCATCGACTACGCGATCCAAAACGGAATGGTGCGGGTTGAGGCGGGTGCACAGGGTGAGCACAAACTTGCACGCGGCTATCTGCCTGTTGCTACGCATTCCCTACACTGGTTCAGCGATCCGGGTTTTCGCGATGCTGTAGGTCATTACCTTCAAGCTGAACGGGATGCCGTTGACAATGAGATTGAGATTTTGACAAGCTACGGCCCCTTTAAAAAAGAAACCCGCGAGGAACAGCAATGACCGACAAGCTAAGCGATGCCGACCGTGAGACGTTGATCAACCCACTGCTAGACGCAGGGTGGGCCATGGTTGATGGTCGCGATGCAATCCATAAAACCTATATTTTTAAGAACTTTGTCGAAGCCTTTGGCTTTATGACAAAGACTGCTATGTGGGCCGAGAAATTGAAGCACCATCCAGAGTGGTCGAATGTATACAAGACCGTCGAGGTCACACTGACAACCCACGATTGCGCGGGACTAAGTGTCCTTGACGCGAAACTGGGCACCAAAATGGATGCCCTTGCGGAGGGGTAACCATGGAAGACTTGCTACAAACTGAGGTCGTCAGCGGGAAGACGTTGGCGGACTTGCTTACGATTGAATTCCTTGCCTCAATCGTCGGGTCAGTCCTTGCTGCGATCCTGATCCTAGTCGTGGGATTCATCATTGGTGGTTGGGCGCGGCGCAGGCTGGCGCGGCTTGGCAAAAGCTATAAGCACCTTGATGAAACGCTCTTTAACTTTCTTGGCAACATTGCCCGCTACGTCATTATTGGGTTTGCGTTTCTTTTTGTTCTCAATACCTTCGGCGTTCAGACGACGTCATTTGTGGCGGTCATCGGTGCGGCAGGTCTTGCCATTGGTTTGGCCTTACAAGGCACGCTGTCCAACGTCGCTGCTGGCGTGATGATCATATTTTTCCGCCCAATCAAGGTGGGCGATTTTGTTGAAGTGAACGGCAAAATGGGCACTGTGAAAGATATCACGCTAAACTACATCGAACTTGCCGCTGTTGGGAACTTTCAGATCATCATTCCGAATTCACAGGTCTGGGGCAACACGATTGAGAACTATTCAGTCTACACGACCCGCCGTGCGGAATGGACATTTGGAGTGGGGTATGGCGCGAACTTGAAAAACGCTGAGGAAATCATCCGCGACACAATCATGGCTGACCCAAGGTCCCACGCTGAGCCGGAACCATTTGTGCAGGTCAATAATCTCAACGAAAGCTCTGTTGATTTTCTGGTGCGGGTTTGGTGCGATTCTGCAGTCTATTTTCAGTATCAGGCTGATATGAAGCGATTGGTGAAAGAGGCGTTAGATGCAGGCGGTATCGATATTCCGTTCCCGACCCGGACCATGGTGCAGATCAAAGGTTAGCAAAAAGGCGCGGATTTAAGTCCGCGCCCTCATATTTACATCATTGCAAGCAGGGATTCACCGCCTGAGATATCACATTCGCCCGGGCTGGCTTCTTCGCCCAAAGCCGTGACAACACCGTCTTCAACAACCATCGCATAGCGCTTTGAACGCCCGATTAGGCCCGCAGGTGGTGCTGTGAAATCCATGCCAATGGCTTTCGTGAATGTCCCCTCAGCGTCACCAAGCAGCGTGATGCCAACGGCTGCAGCGCCAGTGCTTTCGCCCCATGCCTTCATCACAAACGGGTCATTGACCGACACACAGATGATTTCATCTACGCCTTTGGCGGTGAACTGGTCCTTGGTGCGCATAAAGCTTGGCACGTGAGACGTTGTGCAAACGCCAGTGTAGGCACCCGGCAGACCAAAAATGACAACCTTGCGGCCTTTAAGTTTTTCGGACAGCTGAACGCTGGCAGGTCCTTCGTCGCCCATATAAAGCAATGTCGCGTCGGGCAGCGTGGCCCCGTTTGAAATCGTCATGATAATGTCCTTGTTTGGATTGCGCCTGTTGTTCTCATCCATATAGGCTTGGCGGGCAAGCAAGACCAGTTCAAGGATGAAATCCCATGTCTCATGTTGTTGTAATCGGTGCGGGCCAAGCCGGATCATCCTGTGTCGCAAAGCTGCGATCCGAAGGGTTTGAAGGCCAAATCACGCTTGTTGGCGGCGAACCTGTGCCACCCTATCAGCGCCCGCCATTGTCGAAAGCCTACCTGTTGGGCGAAATGGTGGTCGAACGCCTATATCTTCGCCCCGCCAGTTTCTATAGCGACAATGACATCACCTTGCGGCTATCGACCCGCGCCACGGCAATTGATCCCGTTAGTAAAACCGTGACCTTGGAAAACACTGAAACGCTCACCTACGACCACCTTGTCCTGACCACAGGCGCGCACCCACGGACCTTGCCCAGCGCGATTGGCGGTGATCTAGAAAACGTGTTCAGTGTTCGTGATCTGGCTGATGCCGATGCGATGGCCTCTGCTTTCACCAACGGCAAAAAGGCCCTGATCATTGGTGGCGGATATATCGGGCTAGAGGCGGCAGCGGTGGCCACCAAACGCGGAGTCAGCGTGACTTTGATTGAAATGGCTGACCGCATTTTACAGCGTGTCGCAGCGCCTGAAACATCCGACTTTTTCCGTGAACTACACACATCCAAAGGCGTGACAATTCGGGAAGGTGTTGGGCTAGACCGACTAACGGGTGACGGCATTGTTACGGGTGCTGTTTTGACCGATGGCACCACAATTGAGATCGACTTTGCCGTTGTGGGCGTTGGCATTACACCAGCCACGATCCTTGCAGAAGGTGCAGGCCTGACCATCAACAATGGCATCGCGACAAACGCAATGGGCCAAACATCGGACCCGGCGATATGGGCGGCAGGCGACTGTGCGTCTACGCCGTTGAACGACCACCAGATACGAGTTGAAAGCGTCGGAAACGCCATTGATCAGGCAGAAGCCATAGCGAAAAACATCATGGGTGCCGACAAACCCTACGCGCTAAAGCCTTGGTTCTGGTCAGATCAATACGACTGCAAACTCCAGATTGCTGGCCTTAATAGCGGCTACGACGCAGTGCATGTCCGCACCACGGGCGACGCACGATCCCATTGGTACTACAAAGACGACACACTCATCGCCGTGGACGCAATGAACGATCCGCGCAATTATATGGTTGGAAAGCGCCTGATCGAAGCCGGTAAAAGCCCCTCGCCAGCCCTGATTTTGGATCCCGCAACCGACATGAAGGCCTTGTTAAAACTATGAGAATTATCGGCGGCCAACATCGCGGCCTGACGCTTGCCGCAGTCGGCAAAGGCGATGAGGCGGCCCATCTGCGACCCACATCCGACCGGGTACGCGAAAGCCTATTTAACGTCCTGCTGGGTGGTAAATACGGCAACCCTATCGACGGGGCGCGTGTGCTCGACCTGTTCGCTGGCACGGGTGCGCTGGGGTTAGAGGCGTTGTCGCGCGGTGCCAGCTTTGCAACCTTTGTTGATAGCGGTAAGGTCGCGCAAAAGTTGATCGCAGAGAATATCGCCAAATGCAGGCGGGCGACGGATACAAAGATTCTGACTTGTGACACAGCAAAACTGCCACCAGCGCATGCGCCGTGTGATCTAATTTTTGCTGATCCACCTTATGGTCAGGGTCTTGGACCAGCGGCATTGCGTATTGCCAAAGCAACGGGATGGATTGCTGCGAACGCCCTGATTGTTCTCGAAGACAACGTAGCCCTGCCCGCTCCACCCGGTTTTTCCAAACTAGATCAGCGGCGCTACGGAGACACATGGATCACATTACTGGAGCCTCAAAAATGACCCCCAAATTAGTGATCTTTGATTGTGATGGCGTTCTCGTCGATTCCGAACCTGCCACCAATCGGGTGATTGCGTCTGACCTCGTCAAACGCGGCCTGAGTTTGAGCGCCACATATATCGCCGAAAACTTTGTCGGTGGGACTATGAAGGACGTCGAACGCAAGGCCAAGAAAATGGGTGCTGCGTTGCCTGACGACTGGCTTGACGTGATCTACGACAAGATGTTTGACGCATTGCGATTGGGGGTAAAGCTGTTCCCCGATGTGGAGCTATTTCTGGATGCCCTTGCCGAACAGGGCATCGCCGTCGCCATTGCATCAAATGGACCGATGGAAAAGATGGTCATCACACTGACCCCGACAGGCCTAAATGACAGGTTCAATGGCCGCATTTATTCAGGTCATGACCACCCCGCAAAACCCGCACCCGACATGATCAACCACGCGATGCAGGTGGCTGGGGTCACGGCGAAGGAAACTATCTTTATCGACGACAGCGCAAATGGGTCGATGGCAGGGATCGCAGCAGGCGTGCGCACATTTGGCTTTGATCCATCTAAGAAATATACTCAC
>JAPKCP010000305.1 GCA_028822885.1 Yoonia sp.
CCATCGCGGATGACCGGATTCGCAAATTCGAGATACCCGTAATCTGTCATCCAATCGTCCGGCAGCAACGCAGGCAACTTGTCAGCCAACGTGGCAAACTCATCCACAGCAGATTGGCTGCGCGACCCGTGACCACAAATCATGACACCCGTCTTCATGCGAGCTCTCTCTCGTCTTCAACCTCAGGATCCGGTTTCGCGTCTTTTTTGCCCTTCAGAGCGCCATAAAGCCCCCCCAGAATGGCCAAACCAATAGCAGCACCGCCAACCCAATGATCGTGACCGGCTAAGCCAGCCAAATGACCCGGATCGGCCTGCGCTGTTGATCCAACAACCAACAAAAGAAATGTCAAAGAATACTGCATGTGTCCCCCATGTTCTGCCCGCATAAGCCAGAGCCCCCCGCAATCGCGAAGAAGAAGGTCTGACGATGTGATCCCTTGGTCCCCAAGAAGGGTCAACCGCTGGAACACCAACCTCTCTGGCCCAATTGGGCTTCGTCTGGTGGGGGTATATGGACCACTGCCAGATGTCGCAATGGGACAAAACGGCGGTGGCGTGCTGAATGCGACCACCTTCATGTGCATTCCCGCGCATATTGTGCGCTTGAAAAGGGGTTTGTGGAAAACGCATCCTCGCTTAGATCAAATGCAACAGCGAATTGAAGGAGCCCCACATGGGACAACTAGTTGATGGCGTTTGGCATGACGTTTGGTACGAAACAAAGACGTCAGGCGGTGCATTTGTGCGCGACAGCGCCAAGTTCCGTAATTGGATCACCGCTGATGGATCAGCTGGACCAACGGGTGACGCAGGCTTCAAGGCAGAAAGTGGGCGCTACCACCTCTATATATCCAACGCTTGCCCATGGGCACATCGGACGATGGTATTTCGGGCACTCAAAGATCTGACGAACCACATTGACGTGTCAGTGGTTCACCCAGATATGCTGTCAAATGGCTGGACGTTCGAGACTGATGAAAACGGTGCAAACGGTGACGCGCTGTTCAGCCTGCCATTCGCACGGGATATTTACATCAAAGCAGACCCACATGTCTCTGGCCGCGTTACAGTCCCGATTCTCTGGGACAAGCAGCAAAACACCATTGTCTCAAACGAATCCTCTGAGATTATCCGCATGTTCAATAGTGCGTTCGACGAGATCACAGGGAACACGCAGGACTTCTGGCCCGCAGACCACCGCGACGCCATCGAAGACGTCAACAGCCGCATCTACGACACAGTCAACAACGGCGTCTACAAATCCGGCTTTGCGACAACGCAAACAGCCTACGACGCAGCGGTCGGTCCTCTTTTCGAAAGTCTTGACTGGATCGAAGGCATCTTATCCCAAAACCGCTACCTCACAGGGGATGCAATCACTGAGGCAGATTGGCGGCTTTGGACAACACTGATCCGGTTCGACATGGTCTATCATCAGCACTTTAAGTGTAACCGGAAACGGATCATCGACTACCCGAATATCTGGGGATTCACGCGCGAATTATATCAATGGGCGGGCGTAAAACAAACTGTAAACATGGATCATATCGTGCGCCATTACCACTATAGCCACGAGACCATTAACCCCAATCGGATCATTCCAACCAATCCGATTATCGACTTCGACGCACCGCATGATCGCGGATAATTAGGGGCGCGTGTCCCGGTCCACCGACTGACCATAATGATGAACAATCGCCGCCAAGTCACTTGGCGGCGTTTTCGTTTCAACAAATGCACGGGCATTTGCGCTGTGCGAAAAAATGGAACCGTCTGAAAAAAAAGTCGTGTCCGTCACAAAGACAATATTGGCACGGGGTTGATTGAAGTTGGCAAAATCAGCCACAGTCAACGCGCTGCCCTCACGCAAAACCAAGTCCAATACAATGACATCAAAATACTGATCTTGCAGCAATATTAACGCTGCATCTCCTGTCTCGACAACTGTAACAGTCGCATCCAAACGTTCGAGGTGGCGCCGCCAAAGAGTGCCAAGTTCGGGTTTGCTCTGAACGATTAAAACTCGCATCGTGCCTTCTCGTTATTCGCGCCCCCTCAATTGGGAGCTATTGACCCGTTGATTAGCTAATTATGCCCCGTTTTGTCCTTAAATTACTAACGAATGATTAACTGCCGCGACGAAGGGGCCCAAAACCAGCGACAACCTGCCAATTCACTTGCTGCGCAAGCAAAAATCGGCTTGAAACGAGTAAATGCTGCAAAGGACGCACCGATATGACAACTTGGATCACAGTTTGTGACACTTGCAAGCGACCAGAGTGGACCGAAGGTGTAGACACACAAACCGATGGGGAACGTCTCGCGGTTTTGGTCGAGGCGGCCGCCAACAATTCCCCAGATATAAAGACACGGCGGGTATCTTGTCTGATGGGCTGCAAACACGGATGCAACGTCGCGGTTCAAGCCCATAATAAACTCACCTATACCTTGGGCGATTTCTATCCAAACGATGATGCCGCAGCGGGTATTGTGGCCTATGCGACTGCACATGCCGCGTCTGAAACAGGTCAGGTGCCGTTTCGAACATGGCCCCAAGCCATCAAAGGTCACTTTGTAACCCGCCACCAGCCGATTCCCGAAGATAGCGCATGACGCAGACACAGGTAAAACGAGACCACGGTGGCGGGCTTGACGCAGCGATAACGACCTATGGCGGGCAAAGAGCCGACTGGCTTGACCTGTCGACTGGTATCAACCCTGTCCCGTACCCAATTCCAACACTGTCGCACGACGCATGGACCGCCTTGCCTGACAGCAAAGCATTTGCGCAAATCGAGGCCCGAGCGCGCAACTTTTGGTCCATCCCAAAACAGGCCGCTTGCATCGCGACACCCGGTGCGTCGGCCACGATCGCGCAAATCCCGCGCCTGCTGGCCCCCGGCAAAGTCCACATTCCCGGGCCCACATACAACGAACATGGCGCTGCTTTTCGCGATTCAGGCTGGACTTTGGATGCAAAAGCCACCGACGCAATGGTTGTGGTGCATCCCAACAATCCAAACGGGCGTATCTGGACGATCCCCGAGGTCAAAGGCACCTTACGGGTAATCGACGAGAGCTTTGCAGATGTCACGCCTAACCAATCCCTGATCGCACTTTCCGCTGAACCGGGAACAGTTGTGCTCAAAAGTTTTGGCAAATTCTGGGGCCTCGCAGGCCTGCGCCTTGGCTTTGCGATTGGCGATCCAGCCATTATCGCACGACTTGGCGATGCACTGGGTCCTTGGCAGGTATCCGGTCCGGCGCTTCAGATCGGTGCCGAAGCCTTGAGCGATTTTCAATGGGCGGATGAAACACGGGCGCGGCTAGCAGAAGACGCGAAACGATTGGACGCCTTACTTCAAGAGCAAGGGGCTATTGTGCTTGGCGGCACTGATTTGTTTCGGCTGTACGAAGTCGATGATGCCAAGGCTGCCCAAGCCAAACTTGCCACATCGAAAGTTTGGTCACGAGCATTTCCCTATGCTGACAATTGGCTGCGACTTGGCCTGCCTGCACCAGATCGGTGGGACCAACTAGAGGCTGCTTTTTGACCATAGTTCTTGCAATGATTCTTGATGCGATATGCGGGGAACCCAAATGGCTTTGGTCCCGCATCCCACATCCTGCCGTCATTATGGGCAAAGCTGTCGGATACATCGACACCAATTTCAATAAAGGCTCACAGCAAAAACTCTCTGGCACGATGTCCTTTGCGGGCCTTGTCGTTGCTGCGGTCCTGATCGGGTTATTGATTGCCGCCATTCCGGGTATCTGGGCCGATGTCATTCTTGGGGCGATGCTTTTGGCGCAAAAATCGCTG
>JAPKCP010000039.1 GCA_028822885.1 Yoonia sp.
GAACTGCAGCTTATGGGAATTACCGCAATGACCCAAGTTCTGACGGCGTGGACGCGGGCACGGATGCGTCTGCCGCTGCATATTACCTCGATAGCGATATCTGGATTGGGACTGTTGACGTGGGTGCTTTCGAAAGTGAAGTGCTGGTCGAAGGGTATGTGTGCGCGGATAGACTGCTGTGATTGATACTGGTGATGCCCTTCTTGACCAGCTGATTGACGGTTTGCTGATGGATAGTTTCTATGAAACGGTCGATGAGGTCACGTATACGTTTGGATTGACTGCCGGTTTTGCGGTAGACGAAGGCTGGTCGATGCTGAACGAAGCAATGATTGATCGCCATCTTCAGATTTTTGCAGAGGTCACGGCGTTTACAGGTTTAAAGTTTACTGAAGTGGACGCGCTTAAACAGGATGCTGACCTCTATTTTGGTTTCAGTGAAGGCACCGCAACCGCTTATGTCCAAGACTTTAATGGTGGCGTGCTGCACGTGTATAATCCGGATCGGAATATGCCTATTCTGGGTAGTTACGTCGATCATCTGATCTTGCATGAATTGGGTCATGGCCTTGGTTTGAAACACGGTCACGATGATGGTGCGTTGCCAGAGGCCTATCAGGGTCATTCCTGGAGCGTGATGTCCTACCGCTCCCACCCGAATACCAACTCGTTGTATTTTGGTAATGAACATGGACCTGAGACCTACATGCTCGCGGATATTGCGGCCCTACAGTATCAGTTTGGCGCGAATTTTGACGCCCGGGCTGATGACACCTTGTACGAAGTCAATTTCAACACGGGTGAGTTGCTGATCAACGGTGAATCCCAAGGTGTTCCTCTCAACGAAAAGACTCAGCGGGCGATCTGGGATGGGGGCGGTGTCGACACGCTTGATCTGTCGAATGGCAAAGACGATATGACGATTAACCTGCAACCCGGTGCTTTCACCAGCTTTGGCGATAGTTTTTTACCGGATGCGACTGGTGAGGGTGAATACTTTGCAGAGGGCAATCTGGCGAATCCGTATTTGTATGATGGGAACATTTCTTCGCTCCTTGAGATCGCTGTCGGTGGTGGGTTCAGGGACCTGATCATCGGCAACCTTTTGAACAACACGCTGACTGGCGGGAACGGTGAAGACAGCCTGTATGGGATGGAAGGAAATGACACACTGAACGGTGGTCATGATAATGATCTGATTATTGATGGGCTTGGCAACACGACAGCTAGCGGGGGCGCCGATGAGGACGTTATCGCGGCACTGAGTGGCACTGGTCATCTTGAAGGCAACGGCAGCGACGACGTGCTGATTGGCGGAATTGATGCGGATTATCTATCTGGCGGCAATGGTAATGACAAAATCCGTGGCGAAGGAGGGCGTGGGCTTTTGTTTGGTAACGATGTGATCATCGGTGGTGAGGACGATGATTTACTGATGGGTGGGCGTGGTGCTGACCAATTTGTGTTCCGACCGGATGATGGCAACGACACCATTGCGGGCTTTATTGTGGGCGAAGTTGCAACCGCAGCGAACCGGGCGATTGAACCGGCATTCGCTGACTTTATGGTTGGCATGGATACGGTGATGCTGACCGGGTTCCTCGATGTGGACGCAACAAATGTTATGGGTTTTGTGACCGATGGCGATGATGGCGCGATCTTCTCAACCCAAGACACAACAATCACTTTCTATGGAATTTCAGCCAATACGCTGACTGCCGATGACTTTGTTTTTCAGGGGGCTGGGTATGTTTTTGCCTAGGTCTGTGACTAAGCTTGCCGCCCTAACTGCGCTGATCGCTTTGTCCGCGTGTGGTGGCAGCAGTGGTCCCGTAGCAAAGGACGTCGCAGTTCCTACGTCAACTGTTGAGACGCTAACGACGACGGATGAGTCCATCACACGCCTTCCCACCGAAGCCGTGCCTGAACCGAGCGATGCGGTTCCACCTAACGGTATTTCGACGTCATCCCCTCCGACTGTAGATGAAACAGCGCGACCTATTGACGAACTTGGCACCGTTGCCCCCGTTGAAGTGGATCCAAGCGACCCAATTCTCTTGGCAACACTGGCTGCGTTTGAACGGAATGAAACTGTTATTTCGTCTGCTGCGCTTGTGACAGACCCAGTCACTGGCGACAGGATGATCCTGACACGCGATGGGCTTTATGCGCGGATCGATGGATCGCTTAGCATTGCTGATTTGGCGGCCTATGTGAACAACGATGTGCTTGGCGATTATGAAAATGCGGCAAGCTTTAGCCAATCGGATGCCGTCGGCATCGTAGGACTTGCCACGCCACTTGCTGATCTACGAATTTCAGGGGATGCATCGTTTGAGGGTGGCGCATCTGGCTTTGTAATTACTGGAAAAAATGGTATTGATTTGAGTAACGGACGCAGCGTTGTCGACGTTGTCTTTGGCGTTGGCAGTGTGATGGTTACGCTGGATCAGTTTGAAGGCGTCAGCCAGATCAGCGGCCTTGTTGTGGACAGCCCGATCACTGAAATGATCCTGAATAACGCCACGATTGCGAATGGTGGTTTTTCAGGTGGCACACTCGCGTTGCGCAATGACAGTGGGTCGGTCGACTTGACGGGTGCTGGCACAACGACCCTGTCTCAGGGCCAGTTCTTTGGGCTTGATGCTGACGGTATGACACCGGATGAAGTCGGTGGAATTGTCCTATCCGAAGGCGCGAGTGGTATTGTGTACGGGACGTTTATTGCGGACTAAAGCGTTGGCGTGAGCGACAAAAGGGTCTTGGCATAATCGGACTGCGGATTGGTGAAAAACGACTCTGATCCGCTTGCTTCCATAACTTTGCCACCCTTTAGCACTGTGATGTCGTCTGACATTTGCCGCACGACGGCAAGGTTATGGCTGACAAACAGCATTGTTAGACCAAAGGTGCTTTGTAGGTCTTTGAGCAGGTTCAGGACCTGGGCTTGGATTGACACATCAAGCGCTGATGTTGGTTCATCACAAATCAGGAGCCTAGGACGGGCCAATAGCGCTCGCGCAACTGCAATCCTTTGGCGTTGTCCCCCAGAGAATTGGTGCGGGTATTTGTCGATAGCATCAGGCGCTAAGCCGACCAGTGACAGCATCGCCGCGCATAATGCACGACGTTTCTTTGCATCGTTTTCCAACCCATATAGCCAGAGAGGTTCCGCCAACAATGCGCCGACACGGTGCCTTGAGTTCAGGCTGGAATAAGGGTCCTGAAACACCATTTGGATGATCCGTCGGGATGGGTCTTTGCGGCTCCGGGTTCTGGCGTCAGGTAAGGGGCGCTCGTTGAGCGTCATAGTCCCACCAGCAGGCTGAACGAGAGCCGTTAGCACCTTAGCCACTGTCGATTTGCCTGACCCGCTTTCCCCAACCAAGCCCATGACAGTACCGGGCCGAATGTTTATCGAAACAGAGTCTAAAGCTGTGAAGCTATCTGGTTTCTTAAATAAAGACGTGCGTTCACCTGCGAACTTGACGGTGATATTCTGGGCAGTCAGACCGATAGGATCTTGGACGCCGCCGGCCAGCAACCATTGCTCTGCGTCCACGCCATTGATGATTTGGGGGGCAGCAACATCGTCCTCAGTTGCAGGGACCAAAAATCGGTTAATTTTTTTATCGAGCCTTGGGACCGCCGCCAATAATGCCTTGGTATAGGGGTGTTCGGGCAGCCGCAGGAGACGTTCGGTTTCGCCAGTTTCCATGACTTTTCCATCGCGCAGGACGGTCACATTATCAGTGATCTGCGAGATCACGCCAATGTCGTGGGTGATCAGGATAAAGCCAATGCCGCGTTTATCGGCGAGATCACGGATCAGGTCGAGAACTTGCGATTGGACGGCTACATCAAGTGCTGTCGTTGGTTCATCTGCGATAATCAGTTCTGGGTTTGTACAAAGCGCGAGGGCAATGACAACACGTTGCCGCATGCCACCAGAAAACTGGTGCGGATAGGCCCTGATGCGCTGGGCAGCGTTTCTGATTCCGATGTCTTCGAGCAGATCAATCGCGCGCTGTCTTGCGTTTGAGGCTGAAATGTCCTCATGCGCTTGCATGGTTTCGATCAATTGGTCTTCGATCCGCATGAGCGGATTAAGGCTGGTTTGCGGATCTTGGAAGATCATTGAAATGCGTGCGCCACGGACTGCGTGTGCTTGCGATATTGTTAGGTTCCGCAGGTCGGTGTCATGCAACGACATCTCGCCTTGCGACACATAGCCGGGCGATTGTAGTAACCCGATGATCGCCGCCCCGATGGTTGATTTGCCCGCACCGCTTTCGCCAACAAGCCCGTGAATTTCGCCGGGTTTGACACTGAGATTGACGTTCTCGACGGCAGTGAAATCACCCCGCCGCGAGGGGAATTTGACGGTGAGGTTTGTAACAGTCAACATCAGCGCAACCTCGGGTTAAAGACATCGCGTAGGAAGTCCCCGAGGATGTTAATAGACACAACGAGAGCCACAAGGAACATCGTTGGCACCCATAAAATCCACCATTCGCCTGATAGCAGGAACCCCATGCCGATGCGGATAAGGGTGCCAAGTGATGGGGAATCTGCGGGTAATCCAATACCAAGGAATGATAGTGTTGCCTCTAGCAAAATCGCGCTGGCGAGGTCGACCGTCATAATCACCAGTAGTGGTCCCATGATGTTTGGCAGGATGTGCCATAGCATGACGCGGATTGGGTGCTGGCCCATGATCATCGCGGCTTGAACGTATTCTTTGTTCATTTCTACGAAGACCGACGCCCGCGCTGTTCTGGCGAAGTTAACCCAGAGTGACAGTGCGATTGCCGTTGTTAACACGATGACCCGTAATTCTTGATGAACGTCTGAGGGTAATATCCCCCGCGCAATTCCGTCGATTAACAGTGCCGTGAGGATCGCTGGAAGCGCCAATTGAACGTCCGCAACGCGCATGATGATCGCGTCGAGGCGGCCCCCGTAGTAGCCCGCGATCAGGCCAAGGCTAACGCCGAGGACCAGTGCAATTGCCATCGCCATAATGCCGATGAACATTGACAAACGAGCGCCATAAAGGATTGCTGCGACCATATCGCGGCCTTGATCGTCGGTGCCAAGGGGGAATTTTGAGGTCCCAAATTCTTCCCATATTGGTGGTAGCAATCCATCCATGAGGCTGAAAGAGGCAAGGTCATAAGGGTTTGAGGATACGATCCACGGGGCAAAGATTGCACCGCATAGGATTATGATCGCGACAAGTGCTGCAGTAATCGCTGCTGGTCTGCGTCTGAATAGCCAGAAGCCATCGCTGTCCCATAATCTCCACAACATTATGCCGCCTCCTTTACGCGCAGGCGCGGGTCGATTGCGACGTAAAGCAAGTCAACGATCAGGTTTACCAGCACAAAGAAAAACGCGATCACGACAAGGTAGACGCCCATGACTGGGATATCGACGAAACGGATGGATTCGAGAAACAACAAGCCCATGCCGGGCCACTGGAAAACAGACTCTGTTACAATGGAAAACGCGATAACGCCGCCAAATTGTAGGCCGATGATGGTGATGACAGGGACCATCGTATTGGCCAGGGCATGTCTGTAATGCAGTGATCGAGTTGGGATACCGCGGGCCATGGCAAAGCGGATGTAGTCAGTTTTCATGACCTCCATCATCTGTGCGCGGACGAGGCGCATGGTGAGGGTGAGTTGGTACACGCCGAGGGTAAGCGCGGGCAGGATCAGGGACCGCCAGCCGTCAAGTGTCAGGAATGAGGTGGTCCAACCGCCAACCTGCGTGGTGCCAGAACGTCCAAAAGTTGGCAGCCAGCCAAGTTGCACGCCGAAGAGGAAAATCAGCATGATGCCGATAACAAATGTTGGGATAGAAACTCCGACAAGGGTGGTAAGCAGGATGGCTTGCGATGCGATGCCGCTTGGCCGAAGCGCCGTGTAAACGCCCGCTGGAATGCCAATGACGAGGGAAATAATGAGCGCAAATGTGCCAAGTTCGAGAGTTGCAGGCAGACGTTTTGCGATCATTTCCCCAACAGGTTCGCGTGTACGGTAAGAATAGCCAAAGTCGCCGCGCAGAAGGTCCGTTGTGAACCGATAGAACTGCAGGGCGAAGGGATCGTTTAATCCAAGGTCTTCGCGCAGTCGTTCACGGTCCTCAACTGAGGTTTCGACACCAGTCATTTGACTGACGGGATCGCCGACAAAACGGAACAGCGAGAAGGCGAGGAAGGCGACAGCCAGCATCACAAACGCGGATTGTACGAGCCGTTTGAAGATGAGATAGACCATCGGATTTCCGTTTATAAGAGACGCATTCGAGGCCAGATGTCGCCCCGAATGCTTTGTTTAGGGTCGATTATTGGACTGTAACCCAGCGCAGCATAAAGAAGTTATCCGCACGCTGTGTCAGGTCGATTGAATCCTTAGCAGCCCAGATCAATGGCTGGGTATAAAGCGGTACATAGGCAGTTTCGGCCTGTGTAATCTCGACAACTTGGTCGATCAGCGCTTGACGGGTTGCAGGGTCAATCTCTTCCTGAATTTGTGGCAGCAGTGCATCGACCTCAGCGTTGGAATAGTTGCCAAAGTTCCATGACCCAAGTTTGGCCTCATCATCCTGAGAGTGCAGCAAAAAGCGAATTGGGTGCTCTGCATCAAATGTGCCGGGCGACCAGCCAAACAGGTACATATCGAAGTCGTCAGCGCGAAGCTGTTCCCAGTAGTTGCGCACAGGAACGGTGGTCAGTTCCGCGTTCATACCTACGGCGGCAAGCATGGATGCTGCGGCGCGGCACAGTGCCTCATCGTTGATGTAACGGTCGTTTGTGCATTTCAGACCGAATGAGAAACCATCGGGATAACCAGCCTCTGCCAGAAGCTCTTTGGCGCGATCTGGGTCATATGCTGGGCGATCTGCATTGGCTTCGGAATAACCAGAAATCCCTACTGGTACCAATTGGCTGACGGGCTCAATCTTGCCACGCATCACGACCCTGTCGATCGTGTTCACGTCAATGGCGTGGGCCACTGCAAGGCGAACTTTAGGGTCTGTGAAAGGGTTTGCGTCAGTCACATCGTCGGAAAACAGAAGCGTTTCATGCTCGTGGCCGAAGCCGAACATGATGACGCGGGTTTCCAGCCCTTCGAGGACTTTAAAACCATCGCGGCCCTCGACTTGGCCAACGTCTTGCAAGGGAATTGGCTGGATAAAATCTATTTCGCCAGACAACAAAGCCGCCAAACCTGTGGATGCGTTACCGATTGGGGTGAACGTTGCCTCTGTGACGTTGTGTTCAGCTGTGTCCCACCATCCATCGAATGGGGTTAACGTTGTCGAAATACCGGGATCACGGGCAGAGATCATGAAGGGACCGGTACCGTTTGTATTTCGTGTCGCGTGGTTCTCTGCATCGCGGGCAGGTAGGGCCGCGCCGTTGTCGGTGGTCCAATCGCTATCCATGATCATGAAGTTAGCGATGCTGTCCGGGAACAATGGGTTTGGGGCGGAGGTCACGAATTCGACGGTGAAATCATTAATCATGCGGAATTCAGCGACAGGTGCGAACCATGATCGCACATCTGACGCCTCATTGGAGGCGCGTTCATAAGAGAATTTCACATCTTCGGCGGTGAAAGCAGAACCGTCTTGGTAGGTTACGCCTTCACGTAGCTTAAAGCGCCAGCCGTTTTCGCTTTCCAGTGGTTCCCATGACACTGCCAATGATGGCTCAATCGCCATGTCTTTTCCGCGGCGCACAAGACCTTCGTAGACGTTGTTCAGGAACGACAGGACGGGGGCGGCGTTGACGGCATGCGGGTCCATCGTCTGCGGATCTGTGGTGGATGCCCAGCGAAATTCTGCGGCATTTGCGCCAGTTGCGATGAGGGTAAATGCCGCCACCGAGAGTTTTAATTTGTTCGATAAACGCATGTGCATCTCCATTTTAAAATCTGTTGTAGCCACACTGACGTCATGCGACATTTTGTCAAATCACACTTGTGCCGGTTGGAAAGCACTTTGGGCGAAACGATCAAAAGTTAAGCGCGCGCCTGTTTGACATTCTGCTGATTCCGCGCGAGCGATAGGGATGCGCAAACTTCCTCGGTTTATTTCAGTTCTTGCGGCGTTGGTGATTGCCGCTAGCGTATTCCAGCTGTCGTATCGGTATTTCCAGTCTGAGGAATTGTCCAAAGCTGAGGGGCGGTTGTCACTTTACCACAGCACCGTGACTGCTGAATTGGCTCGGTTTTCGCATCTTACCTACGTTTTGGCGCGCGATCCGTTTGTCATTGCGACGGCGCAAAGTGGCGACCGCAACCTGTTGAACGATCGACTGAAAGATTTCGCAGAGCAGGCAGGTTTGGACGCTATTTATTTGATGCAGCCAGATGGAATGACGATATCGGCCTCTAACGCCCATTTAGAGTCTAGTTTCATTGGTCAGAATTACGCGTTTCGTCCATATTTTCAAGATGCGTTGGCTGGGGATCAGGGCCAGTTCTATGGTATCGGGGCCACGACGGGCCTGCCGGGGTATTTCATTGCGGATCCAGTGCGCGATGGTGCGGATGCCATCGTTGGCGTGATTGCGATAAAGATCGACCTGTCACAGCTTGCGCAAAGTTGGCGGGAATCAGGTGAACAAGTGTTGCTGGCTAATCGCGACGGGGTTGTGTTGTTGGCATCGGCGGATGCTTGGCAGTACAAAACGCTGACGGCGTTATCGACAAATCAAAGGGCTGAAATTGAACAGACCCGGCAATTTCCCGGCCAGACGCTTGATGGGCTGAATTGGTCAATGAGGGGTACTGACCGTGCCACGATTGATGGTGATACCCGGTTGCACGTGATTGCGAACGATTTGGCGCATGGCTGGGCGCTGCACTATTTTACTAGCGATGATCGGGCAGAAACGCGCAGTTGGTTGGTGACGGCTGTGTTGGTTTTTGTTGCAGGGCTCGCGTTTATCTTTGTTCAGGTGCAGCGGTCGCGGCGTATGGCCGTCGCCTTGCAAAAGTCGGTGCAGGAAGAAGTTGAGTTGCGCCGCACTAACGACCGGCTTGCCGTAGAGATTGAGGATCGGCGCAAAGCTGAACGGCGGTTAAAACGCACGCAGGATGAACTGGAACGGTCAAGCCGCCTTGCTGCCCTTGGTCAGTTGTCCGCGTCGGTCACACACGAGTTGGGCCAGCCAATTGCAGCGATGCGCAACCATATTGCTGCGGCTGAAATGGGAGCAAAACCTGTGCCTGAAATCACTGGCAAAATAGGCGGTCTTGTCGATCGGATGGAAGGAATCACGCGGCAACTCAAGTTCTTTTCCCGTTCTGGTACAGAGCCGTTCAATACCTTTGATTTGCGCGATGCGTTGCATGCTGCAGTGGCTTTGGTTGAGCCGAATTATGCCGCAGGGGTGATTAATTTGACGATTGATGTGCCTGATCGCCCGGTTCAGATGCGAGGAATCAAGCTGCGGATTGAACAGGTTTTGACGAACGTTTTGCGAAATGCGGCTGATGCAGTCGAAGAGACCTCAGACCCGTCGGTGCATGTCGCATTGGGGGGCGATCCGGTTTGGATCACAGTTGCTGACAATGGTCACGGTCTGGGCGATGCGACGCTTTCAGATTTGACGGAACCCTTTGTGACGACGCGGGATAGTGGGCGGGGGATGGGACTTGGCCTAGCAATATCCGCCACAATCGTAGGGGATCACGGTGGTACGATGACTGCGGAAAATGGGGTGGATGGTGGCGCTATTTTTCGTATGACGTTCCCCAATCCAACAGAGGATTTGATTTTATGAGCTACACCATCCTGATTGTTGATGATGACAAAGCGATGCGCGACTCGTTGATTGAGCTACTAGAGGCGGCAGGGTGGCGGGCCTACGCGTTGTCGCGGGCAACGGCAGTGGCTGATCAATTGGCGCAAGTGATGCCCGACGTGATCTTGTCGGATGTGCGGATGCCGGGGATGTCGGGAATGGAGTTGCTCGAAAGCCTAGATGCTGCGTTTGCCCCACCATTGGTTTTGATTTCAGCGCATGGTGATATCCCGATGGCTGTGCAGGCGATTCAAAGTGGGGCCTATAGTTTCGTCGAAAAACCCTACGAGCCGCGCCGTCTGCTGACCATTTTGCGAAATGCGGCAGAGCGGAACAGGATGTCGCAGACGAATGCGCGCCTTAAAGACCGGTTGTTTCAGCTGTCAGGCTTGGATCGTGTTTTGCTTGGGCAAACACCAGATATTGCGCGGCTGCGCGAAGATATACTCGATATTGCTGAAACTGATGCTCCTGTGATGATTTTGGGCGAAACGGGGACTGGGAAAGAACTGGTTGCGCGGGCTTTGCATGATTTGGGCCGAAGCCCGGGTGGTCCGTTCCTTGCGCTGAACTGCGCTGCATTGTCACCTGATACGTTCGAAGCTGAGATGTTCGGGACGGAGGGTGGCGCAAAGGGCCGGTTGGTTGCAGCATCGGGTGGGACGTTGTTTCTGGACGAGATTGGTGCCTGTCCTTTGGTGGTTCAAGCCAAGCTGTTGCGTGTGATCGAGGATAAAGAGGTGCTGCCAATTGGTGCTGCATCTACGGTGCCTGTCGATGTTCGCGTGGTGTCAGCCACAAACGAGGATGTTGCTGTGGCTATCGCGAACGGATCGCTGCGCCAAGATTTGCTGTTTCGCATTAATACAGTCGCTCTAAATATGCCGACCTTGCGGCAACGCCGGGACGATCTAACATTGCTGATGACCCACTTCCTGCGTGAATATGGCGACGTTTATGAGGTGAAAGCACCGGTGATTGGCCAAGACGATTTGGCGGCATTATTGTCCCACGACTGGCCAGGGAACGTGCGCGAATTGCGCAATGTTGCCGAACGCAGGGTGCTTGCGGCGCGGCGCGGCGGTGGATCGATTGCCCTTGCGATCCGAAATGTTCAGTCGTTGGGTGACGTGCCTGATACACTGCGGGCTGCTGTTGCGACGTTTGAACGCGAGTTGATCAGCAAGGCGATCACAATCCACGAAGGGCGTATGGACGCCGCGGCTGAGGCGCTGGGCATTGGGCGTCGCACTTTGAACGAGAAAATCGTGAAGCTTGGCCTTGATAAAGAGGCGCTCTTATAGCGCTTACGGTGATGATTATGCAGAAATCGGTCCGGTTTCGCTTGAGGTACGTCCTGTTTTAAATCAAAACGGGCTAACCGTTTTGGCCCACAGATCAGGAGTTCGTGTGTCCCTATTCCTTATCGTAGCTTTACCATTCCTTGGGGCGTTACTGCCCGGCTTGATGAATTCTGCTGGCCGTGCGGCTTGTGCAGGCGTCACATTCACCGTGAGTTTATTGGCCCTGATCGGTCTGTTGACGCACCTTCCCGCGGTGATGGCCGGTGAACTCGTCACAGCGCGCATCGACTGGATGCCGTTGCTTGGGCTGAACGTTACATTGATGTTAGACGGGCTTGGGTTCTTTTTTGCCTGCTTGATCCTTGGTATTGGCCTTCTGATTATCACCTACGCCCGGTTCTATCTGGCACGTGAAGACAACATGGGCGAATTTTTCACCTATCTGTTGCTGTTTCAAGGCGCGATGGTTGGCATTGTTTTATCAGATAACATTCTGCTTTTGCTGGTATTTTGGGAACTGACGTCGCTGTCGTCCTTCCTGCTGATTGGCTATTGGAAGCACCTGCCTGAAGGCCGTCAAGGTGCGCGTATGGCTTTGACTGTGACCGGTATGGGTGGCCTTGCGATGATCGGTGGCATGATGATCCTTGGTCAGATCGTTGGTAGCTACGACCTGTCAGTGATTTTACAAAACCGGGATCTGATCCAAGCTGATCCGCTATATCTGCCTGCGCTAATCTTAATTTTGCTTGGGTGTTTCACAAAGTCCGCCCAGTTTCCATTCCACTTTTGGCTGCCCCACGCGATGGCAGCGCCAACGCCAGTGTCCGCTTATCTGCACTCTGCGACGATGGTGAAAGCTGGGATTTTCTTGATGGCCCGCATGTGGCCCGTATTATCCGGCACGCCGGAATGGTTTGTAATTGTCACGTCTGCTGGTCTTATTACGATGGTCCTTGGCGCTGTAATTGCGCTGTTCAAGCATGATTTGAAGGCGCTGCTAGCGTTTTCGACGGTGTCCCACTTGGGTTTAATCACGATGCTTCTTGGTACTGGCACCGCCTTTGGTGCGATGGCCGCAATGTTCCATATTTTGAATCACGCGACGTTTAAGGCTGCGCTCTTTATGTCAGCGGGGATTATTGATCACGAGACGCATACACGTGACATTCGAAGGCTTGGTGGTTTACGTCACCTAATGCCGATCACGTTTGGGATCGCGTCGCTTGCAGCTCTTTCTATGGCGGGAATTCCATTGCTGAATGGATTCTTGTCAAAAGAGATGATGCTCGAAGAGGCGAACCATACGATTCTGTTCAATTCTCCAATGTTAGTCCCTGTTTTGGCAACCATTGGATCGCTGTTCTCGGCCGCATATTGCTTCCGTCTGATCAGTCACACGTTCCTTGGCCCTAAGCGCGATGACTACCCTGCAAAGCCGCATGATCCGCCTTTCGGATTGTGGGGGCCGCCTGCCTTGTTGGTGGTGATGGTTGTTGTGATTGGTGTCGCGCCGTTTCTTGCTGAACCGTTTATTAAGGTTGTCACTGCGTCGGTTCTTGGCGGCGTCGTAGACGTACCTAATGCGCATTTCAAAATTTGGCATGGCCTTGTACCTGCGTTGTATATGTCGATGATCGCTGTCGTTGGTGGCCTGATTATGCTCGCGTTCTTTAAGCGTGGACTTCGGCTTTGGGATGCTGCCCCGCGTCCAGAGGCAAAGCGCATATTTGATGCGGTGATTGCAGGGGCTGTCGGTCTTTCCCGTAAGATTATCCACCCGTTGCACGATGGCTCGTTCTCTCGCTACGCGGCGATTATGGCTGTGACAGTTGTTGCCGTTGGATACCACGCTTGGGCAACGGGTACGGTTGGCCCGGCAACTCGTGACTTGCAGCCAGCAAATTTTGTTCAACTGGCTGGTTGGTTTATGCTGGTGGCAGCAACAGTGGGCATGGTGTTCTTGCATCGTAACCGCCTTTTGTCCCTCATCTTGATTGGCATCGTCGGCCTGATGGTATCGGTGGGTTTCGTGATGTTCAGCGCGCCTGATCTCGCGATGACGCAGCTGACTGTTGAAGTTGTGACGATTATTTTGCTGCTGCTTGCGCTCAACTTCTTGCCAAACAAAACACCGGTCGAAAGCAGTATCATACGCCGCACATCCGACGGAGTAATTTCCGTGGTCGTTGGTGTCGCTGCAATGGGGCTGTCTTACCACTATTTGCTGCGCGACACGATTGCGCCAAGCATTTCTGAATACCACCTTGCCAACTCTTACAAAGGTGGCGGCGGAACGAACGTGGTGAATGTGATCCTCGTCGATTTCCGTGGCTTTGATACTTATGGCGAAATCATCGTCTTAGGTATTGCTGCGCTGCTGATCTACGCGCTGACCGAGACGTTGTTGTCTGGTCCAGTCCGCGCCCGTTTGTTGAACCGCAAACCTGATCAACCCCGTGCGGGTGACATGCATCCAATGATGATGGTTGTGTTGACCCGAGTTATCATGCCTGTCGTACTGATGGTTGCGTTCTTCATCTTCTTGCGTGGACACAATGAACCCGGTGGTGGCTTTATCGCCGGTCTTGTCGCGTCGATTGCTGTGGTGATGCAGTACATGGCGAGTGGGTTCAGCTGGACCTCTGCCCGTGTCCGCTATCCGTATCATGGTGTTATTGGGGCTGGTGTCTTGATTGCTGGCCTGACTGGAATCGGATCTTGGTTCTTTGGCAAACCGTTCCTGACGTCTTACTTTACCTATGTCCGTATCCCGCCGTTTGAGAAGTTTGAACTCGCAACGGCTGCTATGTTTGATCTGGGTGTGTTCTTAGCGGTTGTCGGGGCGGTCATGCTAACCCTTGAAAGCTTCTCACGGCTTGCCCGTCGCGCTCATGTGGCAGACCCAGATCACCCGATGGATATTGATCCGTCACGCGAAGATGAACCTAAAAAGGCGGAGGCGTAATATGGAACTTCTCGTAGCTTCCGCTATTGGCATTTTGACAGCTGCTGGCCTGTATTTGGTCCTGCGTTTGCGGACATTTCCGGTGATTATGGGCGTGTCATTGCTCACTTATGCGGTGAACGTGTTTTTGTTCGCGTCAGGTCGGCTGGTAGTTGGCGCACCGCCAATCCTGACGGACGCCACAACTTACACCGACCCATTGCCACAGGCATTGGTGCTGACAGCGATTGTGATCTCATTTGGGATGACGGCAGTGGTCGTGATGATTGCGCTTGGCGCGTTCCTCGGCGCCAATGACGATCACGTCGACGACCCAAAGCCCGAGACCGAGACGGGAGACGCATCATGACCCATTGGATCATCCTGCCCATTGTACTGCCCGCGTTTCTGGCCCCATTCATCGTGCTGGCCGCCCGGTATCATATTGGAATTCAGCGGGTCATTTCGGTGGCTGGGATCATGGGGCTGATCGCGATTGCCGCAGGTCTAGCTTGGCAGGCAGCAGACGGCACGGTCACGCTGTATCAGCTTGGCGATTGGGCGGCACCTTACGGGATCGTCGTTGTTGCGGATCGGCTTTCAACGCTGATGGTGCTGTTGACGTCAGTGCTGGCGCTTTTTGTGATGCTTTATTCCATAGGTTCCGGTTGGGATGATCGGGGGCGGCATTTTCATGCGCTGTTCCAGTTCCAACTGATGGGCATTATGGGCGCGTTTCTGACGGGTGATCTGTTCAACTTGTTTGTGTTCTTTGAGGTGCTGTTGATCGCGTCTTACGGTCTCATGATTCATTCTGGAGGAACGGTAAGGCTGCGAGCAGGTGTGCAATATGTGTTGTTCAACTTGCTTGGCTCGACGCTATTCCTCTTCGCACTTGGCTCGATCTACGCTGAGACCGGGACGCTCAACATGGCGGACCTTGCCCTGCGGGTGCAGTTGATTGACCCAGCTGAGACTGTGGGTATTCGCGTTGCTGCAGTCCTGTTGTTGATGGTGTTTGCGATCAAAGCGGCGGTTGTACCGCTACACTTCTGGCTGCCATCCAGCTACGCTGAGGCACC